>NZ_JAUBQQ010000013.1:0-110206 GCF_036701335.1 Microcoleus sp. Pol12B5
TATCCTCGAATGCAGGAACCTCGCTCTGTCTTGAAATCTCAACGGAGGGCGTGATTGAGACTTTTTCAGTGCCATTGATCTATAGATAATGGAATCGCATTTCTAGAAATGTTGGGAGTTCGCCTAGAGGAAGAACCCCCTCAAGAACTAATTTTTGAGGATTTAGCTAACTTGCCGCCAATGAAAGCTCCCGCTAAACTCGCAGCTATGCAAATATTAACTCTTATTATAACACCCGCTTTTATTGTAAATCCTGCGATGTTTCCGCCAATTGTTTATACAAAAATATCCTTGTCTATTAAGTATGGAAATTCCCCTGAATCTGCTTTCGCTTATCTTTGGTATGGAGTGTTACTCTGTGGAAGATTAGGAGACATAGATTCTGGATATCAATTTGGTAAACTAGCTATTTTGCTCTTAGACAGGTTTAACACAATCACTCTTAAGTCCAAAATATTTTGTGTATTTAATTCTCTGATCCGATGTTGGAAAGAGCCGCTTAATACTACCCTCGAACCTTTGGTTGAGGCTGTTCAAAGTGGTCTAGAAAATGGAGATATAGAATTTGCTTGTCATAGTACAGTCAATTATTGCAATCACTTATTTTTAAGCGGGAGAGAACTACAAAAAGTTGAGCAGGAGCAGGCAAAATATGTGGCTCTGACAATTAATTGTAAACAAAAATTTGATACTTTATTTGTCCAAGTTTACAGCAAATAGTTGACAATTTACTAGAAAAAAACACAAATAAATACCGTTTACTAGGTGAAAGTTTTAATGAAGAAGAACTACTTCTAGGAATGGAAGCCTCTAACAATGGGACTTTACTCTATGCTTACTATGTCGGCAAAATGATCCTCTCTTATCTATTTAAAGAACCAGATAAAACAGTATCGAGTGCCCATTTAGCATTAAAATATGCCGACACAGGGGCAGGATTAATGCACATGAGTATCTACAACTTCTACCATTCTCTTGCCCTCATAGCCCTGTATCCAAAAGCCTCGGCAACAGAGAAAGAAAAATATCTAAGTGCAGTAGCCGCAAACCAAGAAAAAATGCAGAGTTGGGCGTTCCATGCACCGTGCAATTTCCAGCACAAGTATGAGTTAGTAGAAGCAGAAAAAGCGCGAATTTTGGGACAACCTTTAGAGGCGGGTGATTATTACGATCGCGCCATAGCCGGAGCCAAAGAACAGGGATATATCCAAGAAGAAGCATTAGCCAACGAACTAGCAGCAGAGTTTTATTTTTATCGCGCTAAAGATAAAATTGCTCGGATTTATTTAACTGATGCTTACTACGGATATAGTAGCTGGGGAGCGAAAGCTATAGTCAAAGATTTAGAAGCCAGATATCCTCAAATACTTTCTCGGATAGCTAAGCCAGAAAGTCAACGTAGCCAGGTCACGATTACCACTACCTCGACGAGTGGAGGAAGTGCAGGATCTCTAGATTTAGCTACTGTGATCAAAGCATCCCAAGCTCTTTCTGGTGAAATTGTACTGAGTAAGCTGTTGGCGAAATTGATGAAAATTGCGATCGAGAATGCGGGTGCTCAAAGTGGCATTTTCATTTTAGACAAAGCTGGAAATCTACTCATTGAAGCTTATGGCACTGTAGATGGGGATGTAGAAGTGCTGCAAAGAATACCAGTGGAAAATACTAAGCAACTACCCCTATCTTTGATTAACTATGTTGCCAGAACTCAGGAAAATGTGGTATTAAACGATGCGGGTTGTGAAGGAACCTTCACGGCGGATACTTATATCGTCAACCAAAAACCCAAGTCAGTATTATGTACTCCCATAGTCCATCAAGGAAAACTTACTGGCATTCTTTACTTAGAAAATAATCTCACAACTGGTGCTTTTACTCCAGATCGTTTAAAAGTTTTACAACTTTTATCTTCTCAAGCAGCTATTTCAATTGAAAATGCCCGTCTTTATAACGATTTGGAAGCAGCAAATGCTACTTTAGAAGCGAAGGTGGCAGAAAGAACGCAACAGTTACAAGAAAAAAATATCGATTTACAAAAAGCAGAAGAATTAGCGAAAGCCGCCAACTCTGCCAAGAGTGAGTTTCTTGCTAATATGAGCCACGAGCTCCGAACGCCACTTAATGGCATTTTGGGTTACACCCAAATCCTCAAACGACAAAAAAACTTGGCTGACCAGCAAAAAGATGGTTTGAACGTGATTAGTCAGTGTGGCGAACACCTCTTAACCCTAATTAACGATATTTTAGATCTCTCCAAAATCGAAGCCCGAAAAATGGAAATCCACTTGAGTAATTTCCATTTCTCACAATTTTTGGAAGGTCTGGCTGAAATTTGCAATATTCGGGCAGAACAAAAGGGAATCTCCCTGATTTATGAGCCCATTACCCAACTACCTCTTGCCGTCCAAGGTGATGAAAAACGCTTGCGTCAAGTTTTAATCAATTTACTCGGCAATGCGATTAAGTTTACCGAAAAAGGTGGCGTGGCATTCAAAGTAGGATATCAGGATGGCAAAATCCGGTTTCAAGTGGAAGATACCGGAGTGGGTATGGCATCAGAGCAATTGCAAGACATATTTTTGCCTTTTCACCAAGTAGGAGAAGCCAACCTGAAGGTTGAAGGAACCGGGTTGGGACTCGCAATTAGTCGCCAATTAGTCCAGATGATGGGCGGTGAAATAAAGGTGAAGATTACATTAGGACAAGGGAGCATTTTCTGGTTCGATTTAGATTTGCCAGAGGTATCGGAATGGGCGACTAATGCAGCCAAAGCCAATGCCCACACAATCGTTGGTTTCAAAGGCCGAAAGCTAAAAATTCTCATAGCTGACGACAAGTGGCAGAATCGCTCGATCATAGCGGGAATGCTTCAGCCGTTAGGATTTGAAATTCTGGAAGCAACGGAGGGTCAGGACTGTTTAAACAAGGTGGTGGAGTATAATCCCGACTGTATTTTGATGGACTTGATGATGCCAGTAATGAGCGGCTTAGAAGCAACGCGCCGGATTCGCAAATCATCAGCTCAGACTAATTTAGTGGTGATTGCTACTTCGACCAGCGTTTTTGATTTCGATCGACAACAAAGTGTCGAGGTAGGTTGTAATGATTTTATTCCCAAACCGATACGGATAGAGGAGCTTTTAGAAAAATTACGTACTCATTTAGGGTTAGAATGGATTTATGAAGAAAATCTGGAAGAGATTAGGAAAGTAGAAGGAGAAAAAAAATCTCTAAGTTCTGAAATTGTAGCTCCCCCCGATCAGGAAATCGCCGTTCTATTCGATCTAGCAATGATGGGCGATCTCCGAGGGATTGCGGAGCGAGCTGCAAAACTAGAACAACGCAATGAGCAATGGGTTCCCTTCGCTAGCCATCTGCGCCAGTTAGCGAAAGGATTTGAAGAACAACAAATCCTAGAGTTTATTAAACAATATAGGACGACAACCAATGAGTAGTGAAATTGCCGAACAAAGCACCATTTTAATCGTAGATGACACCCCGACTAATTTAGGTGTCCTGTTCGATTTTTTGGCTGATTTTGGCTTTAAAGTATTGGTAGCTAGGGATGGTCAAAGTGCTCTCCAGAAGGTCGCATATGCTGCGCCCGATCTGATCCTGTTGGATGTGCTTATGCCAGGAATAGATGGGTTTGAAACTTGTCGCCGTTTGAAAGCCAATGATTTAACGAGAGACATTCCCGTGATTTTTATGACGGCTCTTGCTGATACGGTGGATAAGGTTAAAGGTTTGAGTCTGGGTGCGGTGGATTATATTACTAAGCCTCTTCAGCATGAAGAGGTTTTAGCTCGCGTTAATGTCCACATAAAGCTCCGCAATTTGTCGAAGAAACTCTTGGAGCAAAATGTGTGCTTGCAAGCAGAAATCGAACAGCGTGTCAAAGCGGAATCTTTGCTCTTGAAGCTGGCATCGGAGTTGGAAAGGCGAGTTGAGGAAAGGACGGCTGAACTTTTCCAATCCAATCACTTGCTAAAACAGGAGATTCAAGAGCGTCTGCAAGCAGAGGCAGGATTGCAACAATCGGAAGCTCAATTGCGAAGCCAAACTCAATGTTTAGAAAAGGCTTTTAGAGAATTGCAAATCACGCAGACTAAACTTGTGCAGAGTGAAAAAATGTCTTGTCTAGGTCAGCTTGTTGCAGGTGTAGCCCATGAAATAAATAATCCGGTTAATTTTATTTTTGGGAATCTTTCTTATGCCGATGATTATACCCAAAATTTGATTGATCTCGTCAATCTTTATCACCAAGAATTTCCGGATGCAGGACCAAAAGTTGAACAGAAAATAGAGGAAATAGAACTAGGTTTCTTGGTTGAAGACTTACCTAAATTGCTGAGTTCAATGAAGGTAGGTGTTGACCGGATTCGCGAAATTGTTCAGTCGCTGCGAATCTTCTCGCGATTGGATGAATCTGGAATGAAACCGGTGGATATTCACCAGGGTATTGATAGCACTCTGTTAATTTTGCACAACCGTGTTAAAGGAAGGGGCGATCGACCTGCAATTGAGGTGGTCAAAGAATTCGGCAATCTGCCTCTGGTAGAGTGTTATGCGGGTCAGCTTAACCAGGTGTTTATGAATCTTGTTGCTAATGCGATTGATGCCATAGATGATTATAATACGACGCGATCCTTAAGTGAAATGAAAGCTAATCCTTCTCAGATTTTCATTCGCACTGAGGTCACGGAATCTAATCGAGTGTTAATTCATTTTACGGATAACGGGCCGGGGATGACAGAAGAAATTAGCCAACACCTATTTGAGCCATTTTTTACTACTAAGCCTATCGGGAAGGGTACTGGTATTGGGCTGTCCATTTCCCATCAGATTGTAGTGGATAAACACGGGGGCAAGCTCAATTGTATTTCAGCTCCTAATCAGGGGGCAATCTTTATTATTGATATTCCAATTTACCAGAAAATTTTGGCTACTAATTTAATTACGATGTCTAAAACAGCTATGGGTATTTCTTAGTTAATTTTAACTGAAGGCGAGTTCAATAAGTTTTAAGGGTTGCACGACTATATCAAAATCGATCAGGCAGGGGGATATTCCCCTACTTTAGGTAATGAAGTAAGAGACGGATAGAAGCCTTCGGGAGCATCTCAATGAAAGCCGCGAAGCTAGAAATTGGAGTTTTGAGCCATGAGGCAGAAGGAAGGAACGAGAAGAAGTGTTTTTATAACCCACATTCGGCACCCCCAACTGGCACATACGCGGATTGAGGGGGTAAAAGTGAATCATCCCAGATAATAGTGAGTAAAAACACCCGAAAATCTGTGCAACGCTCGCATCACCCAGTTAGGAATTCCTAAAAATTGCCATGAGCTCATGAATTAAATCTTCTTCAGCCATAAAAAGTCAAAAATCTAATTATTACTAACTATTACTTCCCAGCATATGTCGCCAGCATTATGACCATGAGGCATCACTTCTGCATCTACATTACTTAAATGTCAATAAGTTTTTCCAATCAATTTTAGACTTAATTCACAACAGGAAATAATCAAGCCTACAGGTGAATGCCAATAAAATTACTATCGCAAACCGTTCAGATATAAAATTAAAAACTTATTGAATTCTTTGAATACAAACGGTATGAATAAATTGTACAATTGGGAATGTCCAGCGTAGACTAAAATGAGCTTGAGTCTAGGTGAGATGTGTCGGTATTTATCGGGAATTTTTGAGCCACTGACAGGGCAAGGGTTGTGAATATTTTGGTAAGTTCGGCTTTTATAATTTATCTAATACTCTTCCTAGTATGTGCCAGTTGGGGGTGCCGAATGTGGGGTGTAATATCACTTCCGGCTGCACTCCTTATAATACTGAGGACACGGCACTGCCGTATCCTAATTTCTTCTTCCTACTTCTTCCTTCGTGTTCTTCGCGCCTGGGCGCTTCAATCAAACCAATTCTTCCCGCACCAAAGGAGCAAATGCACTAATTTTCTGCAATTACCGATCGCCCTTTAATCCAATCGAGTAAAATAGGATTGACCAATTCCGGCGCTTCATCCTGGGGACAATGGCCCACTCCCTCCAAAGGAATAAACTTTTCAACAGCCGGAAACTTTGCCAATTCTCGCCCCAATGCGATCGGCTCCCAAGGGTCATCCGTACCCCACAAAATCAAAGCCGGACAGTTTAAAAGCGGCAACAAATCCTCCGGTAGCGGGCCTTGAGAATAACTGATAAATGCTACGAATACTTCAACTGCGCCGCTGTCTTTAGCAGGTTCCAGCAGCATATTTACCAGTTCGTCGCTGACAGCTTCAGGACGGTGATAAGCTTGCAAAAGCACTTTTTTTACTGTTTTTGGCGTTGCTAATTGTTTAAAAAATAATTGACTTATCCACTTGACATTTAAAACTTTTTGTGCGATTGGGGCCCCAAAACTGCGATACCAAGGCAATTCGGCGCGTTTGCGATCGTGCAGCAAGCGCAGGGAACAATTGAGTAAAATTACGCCAGAAGCAATATCGGGAAAATCAACAGCGGCTTGCATAATTGCTACACAGCCGATCGAATTTCCCACCAAAAAAGCCGGCCCGCCCGCAACTTCCCGACAAAAATCAGCAATTAGCTGTCCCCAAGTTTCAAAAGTATAGTCAATCTCAAGCTTGGGGGCGGGTTTAGCAGAACCGCCAAAACCGATGAGGTCGATCGCATAACAGCGGCAATCAGTAGCCAGCGCCGGCAAATTCTTGCGCCAGTGGCCCCAAGACGCACCAAAACCGTGGACAAACACCACCGCAGGCCCCTGGGAACCCGCAGCCTGGTAGCAAATCGGAAAGCCTTTCCACAGCCAAGTTTGAGGTGCAACAGCAGTTGACGAAGTGGGAGTAGAAGATGTCATGCGATTTTAGATTTTAGATTTTAGATTTTAGATGAAGGCAAGACTGCAAAGGACTCAAGTCATTACTACAAACCGTATCGCAATTCGAGGCAACCACGGGGAGATGGCCCCCACTGCATAAATCCTCAGCCTTCCTTCCCTCACCCCTCTTCCTTCTTCCTTCTTCCTTCTTCCTTCTTCCTTCTTCCTTCTTCCTTCTGACTTTGCAGTTAGAGCCGATATTATGTCACGATTAAACCTGCTGACTTCTTTGCTGTATTAAAATTTCCCTTATGCCAACGATCGTTTCCACTGCAGTCGTACCGTTTCTGGGATCAGAAATTGTACCAGACTACGACACCGCCAAAGTAGTAATCTTGCCAATTCCCTACGAAGCTACCACCACTTACCGCCGGGGGTGCGAAAACGGGCCGGCTAAACTTCTAGAAGCTTCTCATCAACTCGAGTGCTACGACGAAGAATTGGATTCCGAAGTTTGCTACGATGTCGGAATTTATACAAAAGATCCGATCGCCGATACCCGCAACAGGCAACCAGTTTCATCCTCAGAAATGCTGCGAGTCACCCAAGCCGCAGTGCATCAGCTAGTTACCGAAAATAAATTTGTCATCTCCCTCGGAGGCGAACACAGCATCACTGCCGGCGTTGTCGAAGGTTATCGCCAAGCATACCCGGATGAACCTTTCACAGTCGTGCAAATCGACGCCCACGGGGACTTGCGGCACGAATACGAAGGCTCGATTCACAACCACGCCTGCGTGATGCGGCGTGTTGTAGATATGGGCTTACCCACACTGCAAATCGGGATTCGCGCTATCTGCAAAGAAGAAGCCGACTTGATTAAAGCAAAACAGCTAAACGTGATTCGAGCTCGCGAAATCGCTACTCAACCGGATTGGGCCGATCGGGCAATTGCCAGCATAACAACTAAGCGAGTATTTTTGACGATCGACTTAGACGGCATCGATCCGACTTTAATTCCAGGAGTGGGAACACCCGAACCGGGCGGGTTAAATTGGTATTCTCTCACCGGGTTTTTGCGCCGCGTCTTCGAGTCCTACGAAGTAATTGGGTGTGACATTATGGAATTAGCACCTATTGTAGATTCTGTAGTCTCAGAATTTACCGCCGCCAAATTAGCATACAAACTTATTGGATACCAAGCTCTGGCTCAAGGTTGGCTAAAGCCAGACGAGGGATAAATCGCGAAGTAGGAATCACTTATAGGCTGTTGGCAAGGCTAGAATTAAGCTAAAGCCAAACAACAGCCAATTTTATTCGTGCTGACAGTTTCATCTTTCATGCTGGCAAATACTGCTCTTCACCTCCTGAAAACATGAGTTTACTAATCGATACAACGGGTACTCCCATTAACGGCTACGCTCCCGATTTTGAACTGCCGGGAGTTGACGACGAAGTTCACCATTTAGCTCGATATTTAGAAAAGTTTCGGGCGATTGCGGTGATATTTATGTGCAATCATTGCCCTTACGTGCAGTCGTATCTCAATCGTATGAAAGAACTTCAAGCAGATTTTCAAGATCGAGATGTTACTTTAATCGGGATTAATGCTAATGATGCAAACCAGTATCCCGACGACAGTTTTGAGAATATGAAAATTTTTGCCACCAACAATCAACTCAACTTCCCGTACATCCGAGATGTTGCTCAAGATGTGGCTGAAAGTTTTGGGGCTTCTAAAACGCCGGAGGTTTTTTTGTTAGACCAAGACGGCAAACTGCGCTATAAAGGTTTAATTGACGACAACGGTGACGATCCGGCGGCGGTGCAGGTTTCTTATCTGCGAAGTGCGATCGACCAATTGCTCAACAGTCAACCCGTTGAGCCTTCAACTACAGAGGCAATAGGCTGTTCCGTCAAATGGCGATCGTAGTCATTAGTCAGCAGTCATCAGTCATTAGAAGATGATAATCCTGGACAAACAGCATCTACTTGTAAGGTGTGCGCGGCGCACCTTACTACTACAGATAGTGTAGATCGCTCTAGGGAAAATTATAATACAGCCTTGTGGAAAGAAAACGCATTTTCAACCCGATCGTCGCAGCCACTTTAGCGCTGACACTGCTGATTGCTTGGAACTTATTTAAAAGCGTTTCCCCAAAAACAGCACAGCAGCAAACGTCCTTAAACGTATCCGCTGCTATCAGTCTCTCCAAAGCTTTAGGGGAAATCAAAACTGTTTATCAAAGCAGTAATCCGAATTTTACTATTACTTATAATTTCGGTGCTTCCGGCGCTCTCGCACAGCAAATTCAGCAAGGAGCACCAGTAGATGTATTTTTCAGCGCCGCTACAAAACAAATGAACGATTTGCAGCAATCTAACCTGTTAAGTAACGACACGCGCCGCAATTTGCTAACAAATCGCCTGGTTTTGATTACTCCCAAAAACGGTGTTGCTTTGAGCGATTTCAAACAGTTGACAGATGCCAAGATCAATAAAATTGCGATCGGCGAACCGAAAAGCGTACCTGTGGGCCAATACGCTCAGGAAATGCTAAATAAACTTGGATTGTGGCGGCAAATACAGCCAAAATTAGTGCGAGGAAATAACGTCCGCCAAGTGCTGACATTCGTCGAAAGCGGTAACGTAGATGCTGGTATAGTTTATGCGACTGACGCCACAGCCTCAGACAAAGTAACTGTGCGGCTAACGGCTGCGGAAAATTTGCATTCGCCCATTGTTTATCCGCTGGCAGTTATCAGAAACAGCCGCAATCAGGCTGCTGCGAAAGCGTTTGTTGACTTTTTGGGGGGCGATCGAGCTAAAATAGTATTTCAGAAATACGGATTTGGCATAGTTCGATAACTCATTAATTAGGGATTTTTTACCGCTGATGGCAGCAGATAAGCGCTGATTAACGCGGATGTATTTATATATAGATGGAATTTGATATTTCTCCGCTCTGGATATCTCTAAAATCCTCTGCTATTGCGACATTTATCACCTTTTTCCTGGGAATAGCCGCCGCCCGGTGGATGCTTTCAACTCGCATCAGAGGTAAAGCTTTAATTGAAGGGATTTTCATTTCTCCCTTAGTTTTGCCGCCGACAGTAGTGGGATTTTTGCTACTGCTGCTGTTTGGGAGAAATGGGGCGATCGGGCAATTTTTGCTACAATTCGACTTAACTATAATTTTCACTTGGCAAGCCGCCGCCATTACTGCCACAGTTGTATCATTTCCCCTCATGTACAAAACTGCTTTGGGAGCTTTTGAGCAAATTGATGCCAATCTTCTCAATGCAGCTCGCACTTTGGGGGCCTCAGAGTGGCAAGTTTTTTGGCGCATTATGTTGCCGCTAGCATGGCCGGGAATTTTAGCAGGAACTATTCTCGCATTTGCCCGCGCTTTGGGTGAATTCGGCGCGACTTTGATGTTAGCTGGGAATATTCCCGGACAAACTCAAACTATCCCGATGGCAATTTATTTTGCTGTGGAAGCTGGGGATATGAGGCAAGCTGCTATTTGGGTTTTGATTATTCTGAGTATTTCTCTGAGCGTGCTAACTGCTGTTAATTTTTGGATTGATTTACAAAGGATATCGCTCAAACCGAATTCGAGCCAAAGACTGCAATTAAATATTCTTAAATTCGCGTCTACTTTTACTACTACAAAATCCCAAAAACAACAACCGAAAAGCGGACTTTGTTTAAGCATTTTTAAACCTTTGTCCAGCTTTGCCTTGGATGTCGGCTTCGGTATCGGCACGGAAGTGCTCGGAGTTTTGGGCGCGTCGGGTTCCGGCAAAAGCATGACTCTGCGCTGCATCGCTGGTTTGGAAACTCCAATGAGCGGTAAAATTTCAGTCAATGGCAGGGTTTTGTTTGACTCAGCACAGGGTATTAATGTAGCTTCTAAAGACCGCCGCATCGGTTTTTTGTTTCAAAACTATGCTTTATTTCCTCACCTGACTGTTGCTCAAAATATTGCGTTTGGCTTGCAGCATTTATCTGAAAGCGAGCAAAAAATTCGGGTAAAAGAACAACTAATTTCGGTGCAAATGTCGGGACTGGAAAACCGCTACCCGCACGAACTTTCAGGGGGCCAACAGCAGCGGGTCGCTTTAGCTAGGGCGATCGCCCCTTCTCCAGAATTGCTACTGTTAGACGAACCGTTTTCTGCTTTGGATACTCATTTACGCAGTCAACTGGAACGGGAGTTAATGCAGACTCTGGCTAATTATCGGGGAATTACTTTGTTTGTCAGCCACAATTTAGAGGAAGTTTACCGGGTGTGCAAAAATCTGTTGGTGTTGGCGGAGGGAAAGCCGATCGCCTTTGATACCAAAGAGAACATTTTCGATCGCCCTGGCAATTTCACTGTCGCCCAGTTGACGGGCTGTAAGAATTTCTCTGCAGCTAAACCGATCTCCGTAACTCTCGTGGAGGCGATCGACTGGGGCTGTACTCTGACTGTAGTCGAACCAATTCCCAAATCTCTAGTTTCTGTGGGAATTCGGGCTCATCAACTGAGTTTTGTTAGGGGGTGCGATCGTGAAAATACTTTTGCTTGTTGGATCGCCTCGACTGTGGAAACTCCGCACCGGGTGACATTATATCTCAAATTGCACTCGCCTCCCAATGATTCCCAAGATTATCACTTGCAAGCCGAAGTTTTCAAGGAAAAGTGGAGGGCTATTAAGGACAATCCTTTTCCCTGGTATGTTCATATCGAGCCAATTAGGTTAATATTAATGGAAGGCTGAGTTAACTAGCAATATACCGTTAACCGTCAACACTCAACAGTTAACAGCTAACAGTTAACCGTCAACACTCAACAGCTAAATACATCTTAAGCAAACATCAATCATGACTCAACAAGTTAAAAAAACCGACACAGAATGGCAACAACAACTCACGCCAGAACAGTTTAAAGTCACCCGCAAAAAAGGAACGGAAAGAGCTTTTAGTGGCGAATATCACGACAACAAAAAACCCGGAACTTATAAGTGTATTTGCTGCGGCACTGAGCTATTTAAATCAGAAACTAAGTACGATTCCGGTACCGGTTGGCCGAGTTTCTACGCTCCCGTTAGCGAAGAAAATGTCAAGTGTGAGTCCGATAACACCTTGTTCATGCGCCGAACAGAGGTACTGTGCGCTGTTTGCGACGCTCATCTCGGTCACGTATTTAACGACGGGCCGAAACCTACCGGTCAGCGTTACTGCATGAATTCTGCTGCTCTTAATTTCGTCCCCAAGGATTAAATTTAGTCAACCGTTCTCAGTCAAGTGTTCTGGAACAGACTTTTGGGTCTGTTCCGGGCAATTGATGTTCAAAATGCACCCATACTGCTATCTTATGGTGGAGGCAAAAAGAGTAAAAAAATAGTGGCGGCATGGGGATGGTATATCAGCGAGTTTTGCTGAAGCTCAGCGGTGAAGCGCTGATGGGCAGCTTGGGCTACGGCATCGATCCGATAGTGGTTCAGTCGATCGCCCAGGAAGTGGCCAAAGTCGTGTCCCAAGGCATTCAAATCGCGATTGTTGTCGGTGGTGGCAACATTTTTCGCGGGGTGAAAGCTGCTTCGGCAGGGATGGATCGGGCAACGGCTGATTATGTGGGCATGATTGCTACGGTGATGAATGCTATCACTTTGCAGGATGCCCTGGAACAAGCAGGAGTGCCAACGCGGGTGCAATCGGCGATCGCCATGCAAGAAGTAGCTGAACCCTACATCCGGCGGCGGGCAATTCGCCACCTAGAAAAAAAACGAGTAGTGATTTTTGGTGCCGGTTCTGGCAACCCTTTTTTTACTACTGATACTACAGCCGCTTTGCGGGCTGCTGAAATTGATGCAGAGGTCATTTTTAAAGCTACTAAGGTAGATGGGGTGTACGATTCCGACCCCCACCTCAACCCCAACGCGCGCAGGTATCAAACCCTCACCTATGCCCACGTCTTGAATCAAGATTTGCGGGTGATGGACAGTACCGCGATCGCCCTTTGCAAAGAAAATAATATTCCTATTATGGTATTTGACCTCTCGGTGTCGGGCAACATCTACCGAGCTGTAATGGGAGAATCTATTGGAACTCTTGTCGGAGGTTTTTGTGAAGTTAGCTGAATCAGAAGATCATATGCAAAAGGCAGTTGAGGCTACTCAACGGTCTTTTAATACTATTCGGACGGGACGGGCCAACGCCTCCCTCCTCGATCGAGTCATGGTAGACTACTACGGCTCTCCAACTCCGATCAAATCCCTTGCCAACATCGGCACCCCGGATGCGACTACGATCACCATTCAACCGTTCGATCGTACAGCGCTTACCTCGATCGAAAAAGCAATTTCCCTGTCCGATGTAGGACTCGTTCCCAACAACGACGGTTCAGTTATTCGCTTGAACATTCCGCCGCTGACGAGCGACAGACGCCAAGAATTTGTCAAAATGGCCAGTAAGTTTGCTGAAGAAGGTAAAGTTGCAATTCGCAATATCCGCCGCGATGCCGTTGACTCGATTCGCAAGCAGGAAAAAAGCAGCGATATCTCTAAAGATGAATCCCGCGACTTGCAAGATAAAATTCAAAAGCTGACGGACAAGTACATTGCCAAAATAGAAGAAGTTTTGGCAGCCAAAGAGAAAGATATCACGACTGTTTAGGGAATGGGAAATTGGGCAGGGGGAATAGGAAGAGTTTTGAGATTGCCGAGATACGGCCGCCAACAACGAGCAGACGCTTAATGATTTGTGAGTTGTGAGTTAAAAACTCAAGATTTAACACTCATTAACTTACCAATTCCTCCTGCCCCATGACCAATCACCCATTACCAGTTGTCCGCTGAAGGAATTCGTCCTGCCATTGTTAGCGGATTTAAGGTTGCTGAGGCGATCGATCGAGTTCTTGGAGGTGCCGACGACGCTAAGGAGCCGTACACTCAATCGATCGCCCAAGAATGGAACACTCATATGATTTGGGCCAGTCGCTTGGCTATAGCATTCTATCAGTTTACAGGAGCTGCTTACAGAGCGGGGGTCAAATTGCCGATGACTACTCAGTTGATGAGCAAAATTTTGTGTGGCGAACTGCGTTATGCCGATATCGCTAACCGCGCTCTTAAAAAGCTGATGCCGTTTTAGAACGAAGGAAGTTCGGCAACGGATTTAACGCATGGATTTTGAGGGAAGAAAGAAGAGAGAATCTTCTTAAATTCCAATTCCTTATTCTCAATTCCTCATTCCCAATAGCGGTAAGGTGCGCCCCTAAGCACCCTAGATAATTGGATTTTGCCTAAATCCTGTAAAATTTAAAATCTAAAATCAAATGATAATTTATTTTTATAAAGTAGAGGAGCCTTATGGCTGCTTTTCTAATTTTTCACTACACGACATTTCTCTGCACGGTCAATATTGGTTGACTGTGGAACATTACTATCAAGCCCAAAAATTTGTCAGCACAGATAAAAGATTAGTGGCGGCGATTCAAGCCGTAGCAACTCCTCAAGAAGCCGCTAAGTTAGGTCGCGATCCCAAGCACCGGATTCGTGCTGATTGGGAAGCAGTGAAAATTTCCATTATGCGCGAAGCAGTTTTAACTAAGTTTCTCACTCATACAGACATTCAAGCTATTCTTCTTGCCACAGGGGATCGAGTGATTGTCGAGGATTCGCCAACGGATTACTACTGGGGGTGTGGCTGCGACAGAACCGGTCAAAATCATTTGGGTAAAATTCTGATGAGCGTGCGCCAAGAAATTAATCAGGACCAGGGGCGCTGAGAGAAACTCAAATTCTTTCGTTAATTATCATTATATGAAGTTATACAACAAATGTCAAGTTATCCTAACAATGAAGAATTTTCATAGTGAAAGTTTAAGATTGCGAGAATTTTATAAGAGCATTAAAATAATAATAATTATTTGCTTAACTCGCTCTGCCTGTTGAAGGCAAGGATTAAACTGGCGCGATCGCAGATTTTCCTTACGCCAGTGCGCCAGAGGCGATACACCGTCGTCTGTCTACGTTGCGCTAGCCATTAATTGTACAGATCGGTTGAGTCAAAAACTCAGGGTGAGGCATTTGAGTTTGAA
Organism: Microcoleus sp. Pol12B5; assembly: GCF_036701335.1. Taxonomy (NCBI): domain Bacteria; kingdom Bacillati; phylum Cyanobacteriota; class Cyanophyceae; order Oscillatoriales; family Microcoleaceae; genus Microcoleus; species Microcoleus sp. Pol12B5. The sequence goes on from NZ_JAUBQQ010000013.1 coordinate 14,927, forward strand.
CGATCCAACAGCACATCAAAACTTCTTATTATCATTGTATAAGTACAAAAGGAGATTTATGCAACTCAGAGAAAATACGCAAGAATTACATTATAAACTAGACAGAGAAGTTTTGATACGGCGGATAACAGAACGCATCCGCCAATCTCTAGAATTAGAAGATATTTTAACCAGTACGGTAGCAGAAGTGCGGTCTTTTTTGAAAACAGATCGCATTATGATTTACAGGTTTAGTGCTGACGGCAGCGGAGAAGTTGTTGCTGAGTCAATTAATAACAACCATCTCCCTTCCTTGAAAGGGCTGCACTTTCCAGCAGACGACATTCCCGCGAGTGCCAGGGAAATGTATGTCACTTTGCGCCAGCGGACAATAATAGATGTTAACTCAGGGACGATCGTCCTGAGTCCCCTCGATGCTGCAGACACCGGTCAACCTTTAGTAAAGGAAGAGATGCACTACAGATCGCTCGATCCTTGCCACACAGCTTACCTGATGGCAATGGGAGTGCAATCTTCCTTAGTCGTGCCGATTTTGCACCGCAGGATCGCCTCGCCAAACAGCAAAACAGATATTTGCGAGGCCGCGACGTGTCTGACTCGATACGAGCCAGGAAATAATCAAAAAATTCACATCGAACTGTGGGGACTTTTAGTGTCTCACCACTCCGCGCCTCTCAATATTTCACCAGCAGATTTAGAAGTAGTTCAGCTCGTATCAGATCAATTATCTAGCGCTATAGCCCACGCACTTCTCCTCGAGCAAACCCGCTCTCAAGCGGCCCGCGAAGCTACCGTGAGCCGCATAGCAGCCCTGTTATATAGTCACGTAAACATTCAACTGCAACAGGGTTTAGAAGCCACCGTCACCGCTCTGGGCGGCAGCGGTGGCCGACTCTATCTCAACCCGCCGAAAATCAACGGTGAAAATTTATCCCCTCCCAAGATTGAAGGAGGATTGCGAATTGCTCCGGCCTACAGTGATGCTACCTTTGAACTGTTCACCACAGGAGAACAACCGACACTTCCCAACTGGGAAAAAGTTAAGGCGCTCGAAGCTCACCCCCTCTGGCAGGAATGGCTAACCAAAGGATTTAAAAATACTGAAGAACTTCCCAACATTTCAATTTTTACTAACTGTCAATTCCCAGTTTTGATAATTACCGACTTATACAAAGAACCTCTATTTAGAGTTTTAGTTTCCGCTTTCCAATCTACTAAAATTAGGGGTCTGCTGGTAATTTCCCTCCACTACAAACAACAAGTAGTTGGCTGTTTGACCATTTTTCGCAATGCAATTGATACCGAAAAAATGTGGGCGGGGCGCTTTGACACCAGCGCTGCACAAACCCTTCCCAGACAATCCTTTGAAGTCTGGCGAGAAATAAAAAAAGGTCAGTCGCCCGAGTGGAAGTACGAGGAAATTGAGCAAGCTTTAGCTATAGGCAGCCAATTTTGTTCGGCAATTGGGCAGTACGTTCTTTATAAAGAAGTGCAAACTCTGAATGCCAACTTGGAGCGCCAAGTTCAAGAACGCACCGCCCAATTGCAAAAATCCTTGGACTTTGCCAAAGTATTGACGCGAGTTAGAGACCAGATTCGCAGCACCTTAGATTTAAAAATCATACTGCAAACTATTGTGCGAGAAGTCAGAGTTTTGTTGGATACCGATCGCACGGTAATCTACCAATTTGCAGCAGACAAACAGGGCGAGGTAGTTGTCGAAGCTGTTTGTGGCGAGTGGCGGTCCATTTTAGGTATCACATCTCCACAAGGATGCTTTTCCGAAGGCTCAGACTGCTTTTATCGAGCCGGACGGGTGCGAGCAATTAATGATATTTATACTGATGATTTAACACCCTGTCACCGCGAATTTTTGGAAGATTTGCAGGTGAGAGCAAGTTTAATTGTACCCATGATCGGCAAAGATTCCCAATTGTGGGGGTTGCTGATTGCCCATGAGTGTTCGGGACCGAGAGTTTGGCACACAGCAGAACAGGAATTGGTGCAACATTTAGCTGCTCAAGCTGCGATCGCCATTCACCAAGCAGAACTGTATCAAGAAAGTCTCAATGCAGCAACTGCCGATCGATTAAAAGCCGAACAGCTAGCTAAAACAGTCACAGAATTGCACAATACCCAAGCCCAACTGATTCAAACCGAAAAAATGTCCAGTCTCGGACAACTTCTGGCCGGAGTCGCCCACGAAATCAATAACCCCGTTAACTTTATCTACGGCAATCTGTCCCACGCCAGCGAATACACCAAAGATTTACTCTGCTTGGTGGAACTCTACCGCCAGCACTACCCCAATCCCAATCCAGAAATTAGCGAGTGTTCCGAAGCCATCGACATCGACTTTCTTGCCGAAGATTTGCCAAAAATTTTGGGTTCCATGACGGTCGGAGTTGAGCGCATCCGCCAGTTAGTTGTCTCCTTGCGTAATTTTTCCAGAAGCGATCAAGCCGAGAAAAAAGCCGTTGACATTCACGAGGGCATAGACAGTACCCTGTTAATTTTGCAGCACCGGATCAAAGCCAATTCTGATCACAACACCGTAGAAATTATTAAAGAATATGGCAAGTTGCCCTTAGTAGAATGCTATGCCAGCTCGCTCAATCAGGTATTTATGAATCTGATCGGTAATGCCCTTGACGCTTTAGAAATGGGAAAAAAAGAGCGAGTTATGGATATTCCCTTTAAAGCGGCAAGTGCAGCGGCAACGCATTTAAGCTCCCAAATACTGCCTATTGAGTCAGGAGATATACAGGCAACCACCGAGTGTTTGATTCCTGATTTCCCATCCCCTTGCATTCGGATTCGCACTGAATTAATCGATGAAAAAACGGTAGGAATTTGCATTGCAGACAATGGTCACGGCATCCCCAAAGAGTTAATTTCTCATATATTTAATCCGTTTTTTACTACTAAACCCGTCGGTCGGGGTACGGGTTTAGGACTCTCTATCAGTTACCAAATTGTAGTTGAGAAACACCAAGGCGTACTTAAGTGTGTTTCTGTACCCGGTCATGGTACAGAATTCTGGATTGAAATTCCCCTGAATTAGGCAACCGTCAAGGCAAGATCAACTTCACCAGCACAGAACCGATCGAACCGAGAAGACTCATAAAGTCGCCGCGGCTGGAAGTGCGGGGTTCCGTAGGCTTTTGGCGTGCAACAATGGCTTCGCCTAACTGCTTTGACAACTCCTGACCTTGGGGATTTCCTTGAGCTGCAAAGAGTTTGTTTGCTATTGCAGCGTCTTGAGTCGCGCCGGCGAAGTCTCCCAAGTCAGCGCGAGACATACTGCGCGCAAAATAAACGGCGGCTAAATCCGATTTCAAATTTAGCGCTTGATTGTAATAATCAATGGCGTTTCTGTAGTTTCCTGCTTGAGCTTCCAGCACTCCCAACCGGTAGAAGTCTTCAGCAGTGCCGATATTGGTTGGCATTCCTCTAACTCCGAGCAGTTGCGCGTTAGTTAAATTAGCGCCTTGCAAATTGGCGTCGCTGAGATAGGCACTTCTCAAGTCAGCACCGCTGAGGTTCGCACCGCTGAGGTTGGCCCCCGTCAGGTTGACGCCAAACAGGCTGGTGCCGCTGAGGTTGGCACCGCTGAGGTCAGCCCCGGTAAGGTTGGCTCGACTGAGGTTAGCCAACCTTAAGTCAGCACCTTTGAGATTGGCTCCGGTTAAATTGGCTAAAACTAAGCCTGCACTGCTGAGGTCGCAGTTGGGACACTGTCGGGTGGCTAGTAATTGTTGCGTGTGTTGGATGTTCTCGGCGGGTGCAGGAGCGATCGGCGCGATCGCGCTCAGCAGCGTTGCAGCAACGAGGATTCTGAGTTTCATTTTAACCGTCCCAAATCCAAAATATTAAATCTAAAATAGCTTTTCTCGAAGCAATTGAAAATCACCATAACACAAGTTCACCCAACAAATCTTTGACTTGGTGTATGTAGGAGTTCTGTGCGCCATCAACACCCTACATTGAAGTTCTCGGCCTTACCTTAGTGTCAAATAAAGATTTCGCTGCCAATAAATTAGGGTAATGAAAAGCTCATTACCCTTTAGCCGCTGTTCTCGGCAATCATAAAAATTAACAAATAAATTAGTCGTGAATCGTGCCGTCGGGCATCGTTGTACCCTTAAGATATACTCCGCTCAGGTTAACTTTTGTAAGGTTTGCTCCCAACAGGTTTGCTCCGCTTAAGTCTGACGCACTTAAAATCGCTTCAGTCAAGTCTGCCCTAATTAGACTCGCCCCCATTAAGTCGGCTCCGCTAAGGTCTACTTTGCTCAAGTTTGCCCCAATTAAATCGCATTCTGTGAGCACCGCCCTACGCAAGTTTACTCCGTAAAGATTTACTCCGTGCAAGTCTGCACGGCTGAGTGTTGCCCGAGATATGTTGGCTCCAATTAAAGTTGCTTGGATCAGGGAAGCTCCGCTCAAGTCTGCTTTGCTGAGATTTGCTCCCATCAACTCAGCTCGATTCAGGTTAGCTTCAAGTAAAAGTGCTTCTGTGAGGTCGGCTCCACCTAAGTCTGCTTTGCTCAAATTAATTTTGCACAAATTGGCTTTGCCAAAGTTGACTCTGTTGAGTTTGGCTTTGCTGAGATTGGCTCCAATCAGGTCGGCTTCATACAGATTGGCTCCAATCAATTCTGCTTCGTAGAGGTAGACCTCGTGCAGGTAGACCCCGCTAAAATTTCTTTCTCCTATTGCGTATAGCTTGAGCAGTTCGTCAACGTTCATTGTGGCTTCTCTACACCTTTTAAATGAAGAATACTGTCAGCAAGCTGGTTGCACCGGATGTTCTGCAATTTTAGATTCTGAAATATTCACACCCTGGGTGAAACTTCCCTCAATCTGCAAGGTTTGAGTATAAATTAGATGGTTTGGTGAGGGTGAAGGACAAAGCTGCATTCTCTTTTCCCTTTGGTTACCAATTAAAATTTAAAAATTTTAACAACAAGTTTGATCGCACTTCCTGACTAAATCCCAAAGATTCTACGTGGAAACTCCGATCCAAGCCATAACTTTTTATGGGTAGTTGAGCTTACTGAGTAAGTGTGTGACCTAGATCACAAAAAAAGGCTAGTAGTATCACATAGAAACTTTGCTTTCGATCACAGCAGGCGGGCAAAAATAGCCGATACTTATACTGTAATGCTAATAAATTGACAATGCCACCCTTGTCGTGTTTTACTAAATTGCCGATAAAGCCAGTAGTTTCACGGATACTTGCCCGCGGCAAGAAAGTCGGTTGCAAGGTCACTCGGCCCTACCCGCCCTGACCGATGAGAGTGCTGATATCTAAGCATTTTTTGCACAGCGAAAGCCAAAAATGTACTTCGGGGGCTAGGGAAATGTCTGTAGAAAAATGCGATCGCTGGTGTACAGACATTCCCCTGTTTGCTAGCACCTAATGGCTAAAAATCGCTTATACGTTCGCAAAAAATACCAATAAATACCAAGAAAACCATGATAAATGTTTAACAATAAGAGAATAAATGGTATTCCTTAAGAGTCACCTCTTGCCGGTAATGTTACAGTCGCTCGGTTCACTGCTATCACTATTAGCAATGACGCTTGTCCATCAAATACAAAAATGATCCAGAAACCGGGTTTTTTACCAAACAAAATCATGGCAACCTTGCTCCAGGTTAAAATAATCCGGTTTCTGAGCGTCTGACTGCCTCCAGGAAGGAAAAAGTTTAATGAGAACGATCACTTTTGTATTGCTTCAAGGCAAACAAAAGGTCAGCATTTAGGATAGGAGCAGCTTTCGCTCCCTTGTCAAACAAAGGTATTGTAGAACGCGAATCGTGAGGTAATTGATATGGCTGGAGTATGTAAACTTAGCATCACAGAGACAATTGAAGAACTAAAAAACCTGTTAACGGAACAAAAAACAGCAAGCGGCTTTCAAAAAATTCAAGCACTTTACCTGTTCAAAATTTGTCATGTTAAGACAGTTAAAGAATTGGCAATGACCATTGGGGTAAATCGAATTACAGTGCAGCGGTGGCTGAGAAAGTACCGATCTGATGGACTAGAAGGACTCCTCGAAACAAAGCACAGCGGCGGCCGCAAGCCGGCCATTCCTCCGCTGGCACGCGCTAGTTTGGCAATGCGCCTCAGCGACCCCCATAGAGGCTTTAAAAGCTATGGAGAAATTCAAGAGTGGTTGCAGCAGGAATATAGCATCGAGGCTTCCTATAAAGCCGTTTACGCAACAGTCAGATACCAGCTCAAAGCTAAGCTGACAAAAGTCTAGACTGTTTATACCACGTCGGATTAAGCACTGACTATCTAATTGTTTGCCGTCAGCTTTTGAAGATTTTGAGGAGTTGCGTCATCACGACAAAGCGGACTAATTCTTTTTTAACAAAACTCGCTCTCATAAACTGCGGAGCATATAAATTGTATGTTGTGGCAATGGGGTGAAGGGGAGAAGATTTGATGCTTTTCCCGCGTTTGTGAAAGATGCTTAAAAAATTGGTTAGAAAGCATAACTTGCAAGTTTTGTCTAATTTGCAAGTTTTGTTATATGGATGGAAAAATTGGCAGCAGCTAAGGCAAAAACCGATCCAAAGCCGCTTTCAACTCTTCGATTTCCGTATCGATATTACCTTCTTTAGCGGCTCGGGCAATGCACTCAGTTAAGTGTTCGTCAAGAATGATTCTCGCTACGCGATCGAGCGCGCCTCGAACCGCAGCAACTTGCACGAGAACTTCGGGACAAGGACGGTTTTCTTGCACCATTGTTTTAATGCCGCGGACGTGTCCCTCAATCCGAGACAAGCGATTTACCAGCCGCCGCATCGATTCTTCATCGTGATGGTGAGGATGGACTGATTCAGCGTCGTGATGGTGGTGGGAATTTGAGGGCAAGGATTTGTCAGTAGAAGTATCAGATAGAATCATCGGGGTTACGAGGGAAATTTAAAAGTTAGAATTCAGAATATGTGGAGTTGGTGCGGGCTCGTGACTCATGTATTGTAACTGTCAAAATATATTTAGGATCTTCATAATGGCAGATTATTGAGTCCGCACGATCGCACACGTTTACCAGACTAACCCAGACTAACAAAGATTGACGCTATGCGACTATTTAAGTTTTTTCGCCCCACACCTCGAATCGGTGCTCGTTGGTTCGCCCTAATTTTAGCAATGACGATCGCCCTGAGTGCGTTAGCAATCAATGCTGCACCCGCTGCTGCCGCTGATGGCAGCAATCCGCCCAACTTACACTTCCAGAGTTTCCCAGCCACCGCCGCGAATCCGCAACTGTTAGCGCTGCGGAGTCCTGAACTCCCAGGGGATACCGGCAGTTTTGTGACGGCGGCAGTCGATCGAGTCGGGCCAGCAGTTGTTCGTATTGATACCGAGCGCACTGTCAGTCGCAACCTCGACCCCTTAATGGAAGACCCATTCTTCCGCAGATTTTTGGGAGAAGATTTACGCAGCCTGACCCCCAGACAAGAACGCTTACGCGGTCAAGGTTCCGGCTTCATTATTGACAAAAGCGGGATTGTTTTAACCAATGCTCACGTAGTTGACAAAGCCGATCGAGTGACTGTCACCTTAAACGACGGCAGGACATTTCCAGGAGAAGTCCAAGGTACTGACGAAGTAACAGATTTGGCAGTTGTCAAAATTAATACTAAGCAATTAGACTTGCCGACTGCCACCTTGGGAGATTCCGACGCGGTGAAAGTCGGAGATTGGGCGATCGCCGTGGGCAACCCCCTCGGATTTGACAACACCGTCACCTTGGGCATTATCAGCACCCTCAAACGCTCCAGTGCAGCCGTCGGCATTCCCGACAAGCGCCTTGATTTCATTCAAACCGACGCCGCCATCAATCCCGGCAATTCCGGCGGCCCCCTGTTAAACAGCAGAGGAGAAGTAATTGGCATCAACACGGCGATTCGAGCGGATGCAATGGGTATTGGCTTTGCGATTCCGATCGACAAAGCCAAGGCCATCTACGCGCAGTTAGCCAAGGGAGAACAAGTCAGCCATCCGTTTTTGGGGATTCAGATGATTGCTTTGACTCCTGAAATGGCCAGAGAGAATAATTCTGACCCCAATGCTCCTTTGATTGTGCCGGAAGTTAACGGAGTGTTAGTGATGCGAGTTGTGCCAAACACCCCTGCTGAGAAAGCAGGGATTCGCAAAGGGGATGTGATAGTTCAAATTGATGGTGAAGGAGTGACTGAGGCGGAACAGTTGCAAAGTTTGGTGGACAACAGCAAAATCGGTCAAATTCTGAAACTGAAAGTGCGCCGCGGTGCCCAGATTAAAGAAGTAGCCGTTCAAACTGCTCAATTGCAAGATTTTTAGAAGTGAAGAGGAAGGGGGGAAACTGTTAGAAAACCTTTCCTTCTTCCTTCTTCCTTCTTCCTTATTCCTTCCTTTATATGACACGATCTCAACTTGCCTATCCCAAAATTCCAGATAGTAAAAATTGCCCTCACGAACAATGTATAGCTTTTGAGAAGTACGATGGCACTAATTTGCATTGGGTTTGGGAAGTCGAACTTGGTTGGTATGCTTTTGGTACGCGCCGCAGTAGATTTGATTTGGATGAGATGGGAATTGCAGAATTTAATGCTGCACATCCAGGTTTAGAAGCAGCACCTGAAATATTTAAAAGAGACTTTGCTAGTCCCTTAGAGTCTATATTTCGAGAGAATGAACAGTATCACTGCGCTGAAATTACTGTGTTTACAGAGTTTTTGGGTGCTAACTCGTTTGCGGGAATGCACCAAAAGGACGATCGCAAACAACTGCTTCTTTTTGATGTGGAAATTGAGGGCGGTATGGTTGTTCCCGATCGGTTTATTCAGGATTTTGGTAAATTAAATATTGCGCGAGTGATTTATCGTGGCAAACTGACGGGCAAGTTTATGGAGGATCTTCGCAGGGGGAAATACGGTGTGGATGAAGGTGTTGTGTGCAAGGGAGGCGGCAATTCTAATAATCTGTGGATGGTGAAGATTAAGACTGATGCGTATATGCAGAGATTGCAGCAAGCTTTTAAGGATGATTGGGAAAATTACTGGGAGTAATTTCAAATCTGAAGAGTAAGTTTTTTCATGAATCGATCGAGTAGTGCGATCGCTAAAACCTCGTCTTTTGCTTGAGTACAATTAACCTTGTCGTTTTCTTCAACCTAATCTGGATCAATACTTGGTTCAATCAGAGCCATGTGCTAAGCTATTGGCTATCTCATCCGCTAGTCTTCTTGCTCCTAGCGCGTCAATTTCCTGTAACTGCCCCAACAAAGTTTGCAGACCACTAAGTCGAATTTGTCTATCTATTATCCAACTGCGATCTGAATCCCAGAGTTCAGCAAGAAGTTGAACTAAAAGTTCACTTTCCTCATTTCTGCTACTGGGTAAGAGTTCCTGATTTTGGATGAGCATTTTGAAAAGTAAACGGCGGAAATATCTATAATTCGTTGATTTGCAAACACGGTACAATTTTCTTCTCAACCACCAATCAGGAAGTAAGACTTCTTGAAAACGCTCTAAAAACTCCATCAGCCATTGATCTGCTTGAGTTTCATACTTAAGATTATCCTGAGACACTTGCCCCAGCAGGTTAATCAATTTTTCCCAAATATCCCTGACTTTACCGAACAATTGCAGATTTGACTCCGGCTGATTTCTAAGGTCAAAAAAATATTCTCCAAATGTACAGGCTGTGTAATTTCTAAATGAGTAGTCAATTATGTCCGAAGAATTTCTCTCAACAATACAGTAACTCAAACTATCTACAACATGACCTAAAACAATGCAATCTACAAGGTCAACATTTTTGAGAACCTGGAGAATTAGATTAATTCGTGTAGCAACTTCGCTAGAAGTGGATTTTACTATCGCATCTATTATTTGAGATTGAGCTGAATAAAGTTGTGTTTCTACAGAATCATCTCCATCCTCTTCTTGCTCTGCTTTGTTCTCTACATAAACTGTTGCCCTTTCGTGAAACAAAGCAAAAAGCACTTGCTCGCGTAATAAACTGATTAAATCCAGCTCTATCTCGCTATCTAGCTTTGCTTCTAGCACCGGAATCAAGGCTGCTGCTAAAAAATCCCAATCCAAGTAATTGTGTAACCAACGAGGTTGTTGTTGTAGAGGTTGGATAAGTATTTCTGGAATCCATTGATAAACATCAATTAGAGAAATTTCTGAATTTTTATTATCTTCAAAATCATTTTGCAAACTAGACCATGCCTCTTCAATTTGAGGATCTTCTCGTTTGCTTATTTCTTCATCAATAAATTCCGGGTGCGGGAATAGATAAGACCCATCTGGGTTAGCAAAATTTTGGATGACCTTAGCATCGGATACTGCATGAGTCAGGGAAATGAGGCGAGCTATTCGGGGTGCAATATTGATTAGTTCTTGGGTGAGAGGGTGAACAAGCCCATATTCTCTTATCCACGATCGCATAAAAGCAGATGTATTGCGATCGCATATACCTATAAGGCAACGGAAGGCAGCAACCCGAAGAGAACTTTCAGATTCAACTCTTTGCAGCAATTTAGGAGCCGTATGTGCAATAAAACCTTCAGCATCCATGTTGTAATTCTGACCACGACTGAAGTCGTCTAAACTTATCGATAAATTTGAAAGATCATTAGCACAGTAAGTGATATCGTTCTCCAACTCCGGGGTTAGAGGATTAATAGGAGGAGCGAGAACGATAGCAATTGCTGCCCAAATTATATCTGTAAAAGCTTTTTCTCCAAGGCGCTCTTGTAGAGAAGTAAGCTGTTCTTCACTGGTCAGAAGAGTCACAAAATCCCGATGTAGTTCCGGTGTCTTTTGCAACTCACCATCTATAATTTTTCGGCATATCGTTACGATTTGAAGATACTGAAGATTCCAAAGCGCAGATTCGGCTTGAGCATCAACTTCAGCATCTTCAGGTAAAGTACCGACGAAGCCAAACCTTCTAGTTCCATGCTCATCCTCTTCCGACACCCAGTTGTTGCCCTCAAACCAAGCTCGGATTTTTAATGCACGAGAGCGACTGACCTCTGGAATAAAATTAATTTGGTGATTATCCCAGTCTGCCAAAATCTGAGAGGTTGCATCAAAAGGAATGTCTCCCTCTAGCCAGATTTGGCGTGCTATCTGTAAGAGGGAAATTTTTCTGTGAGATAACTGATGAAATTCAGCTAACTCTTGATATTCCTCGTTTGACAGTCGCCTGTATGCCTTCAAAGAATCAAAGGCAAAATTTTGTCCCTGATCAATTAATTCAATCTCTAACCATACCCAAAGTTGTAATGACGACTGTAGAGGTAGTAAGGAACCTTTCAAAAGATTGGGATCGCATTTAGCCAGCGAAATGAGTACCCCAAGCATTGCAACAGTGTCAGCACGCTCAAAGATAATTGATATAGAACGTTCGAGTGCTGCTTTAGTCGGACGACTGTAGAGCCATCCCTCCAGCGTCATTAAGAAACAAGCGACAATATCTGGAGACCAAGGATACTTGCGATGCCAGTACAAAGCATGACGACCACCTTTGAAGTGTTTTCTGTTCTCACCAATAAGCAAAGTTACGCCATCAGTATCAGTTTTAAGATTTCCCTCCAGTTTGTTCTTTGCCCAGCGATGCTCATGCCAGTAATCTGTGGCTACATTACAAAGGGTTGCAATAACATCAACTGCAAGAGATTCATTGATTTGAAGTAGATAAAGAAGTGGGAAAAACTTGAATGTGCAGACATCCAGATCATTAGAGCCTTTTGTTCCAAGATTATCATCTAACCGTTTAGAGGAGCGCTCGAACTCATAGCGATAACCAGGCGGTGAAATAGTCAGAGCTAAAAGTAATTCAGCACCGAGTTGTGGATTGACACGAATAACGGCACGGAGATATATACCATTATGCTTCAACATGAATTTTCTAAAATCAGGCTCTACTCGACCTGAAGGGCCTTTCGGGTGTGCCGGTTGAAGTATACCTACTCCAGAAAAAACTATGGAACGACTCGTATGAGTTGGTGTTAATTTTGTCGCCGGAATCACTTCTCGTCCTGCCAAAGCTCTTAACAGCCACGCTGAACGCTCTGGAACAAGTTTTAGTGTAAAGACGATACAGGCAAAAGCTGCTGATGAGGAATCATGTAACCAGTACCGTTTTTCTTGGTCGGGATCGGGTAGCAATACCCTATGAGCCAAATCAACAATTAGTTCTGCAATCTGAACCCGCAGTGGGAATGTTTCTGCAACGCCCCAGTTAAGGCAAGCTTCTGCTGCTTTAAAGATTAAGTCAGATTTTTCTATCAAAGCTTCTTGATTCTGCGCTAAAAGCCAACGCCAAACAGGTTCCCACAGATGTACTTTTGGAGTTCCAGTTGTACGTTCATGTAACATAAGCCTTTGGCTTGCGGACATTGACGGGAAAACTCCAAAGTAATCAGGAGTCGGCTCGGTTGCGATCGCTAGAAGACGAGAGATGAGGCGCTCAATGAAAAAAGGAAGGTGTTCGCCAGAACAACTCTGAAGGACGTAGCTTCCCTTTCTACTCAAAATTGCGCCATCGAGAAGTAAGTCAATAAGTTGTAAATGATTACCTTTCTTGGCCTCTTGAAGTAATTCCTGCCATGTTTCAGCTTCTTCTGACTCCATCGCAAGATATAAAGCAAACCAGCGCACGGGCTGCGACCAGAGAGGATTTCCCGACTTCGCAGCAAGCTCACTAGCTTCTAGTTCACGTCTTTTCCCCAGAAGGTAACGAAATCTTGCACAATCTCCTACAAAACGGTGTGTGACAGCTACTTTTTCTTCTACAACTCGAAGACAGTCTCGCCGCACCAGGGTATATAGGATTTTGGATTCAATCCCAGAGTCATAGAGAGACAGATCGGGAGTAAATTTATTGGCTAATGAAAGGGCTGTTTTAATTAACACACGACCTTCTTCACTGGCTTCGTGTTCATCCCCTACATGAGAGCGCCAGAACCAAGCGAGTAGGTCTAAGTCATTTTTGAAGGATGAAATATTATTGATATTATCCCGTTGAACCCTACTAATCAGCCAGTCAAGAAGCTTAAGGTTTAAAGCAGGGCCAAACTCATCAGCACGTTGAACAAGGCTCGCAACGTCGCCTGGTAAAGTATTCGATGACTGAAGATCGTTAATAGGTAGTTGTGGTAACTTAACAACATCAATAGAAAGTTCTGTGCCAAGTCGAGCAGCAATTTTGTCACGAACTCGGCGTTCAGCATCTAAATGTGCCACCAGAACAAAGCGCACATCAGATGTTTCCCTAACCAAAGCATTTTGAAGAAGGTTAAGTACACAATCAAAGCTTTGATCGTTGACATCACTCAGGTCATCTATGATGATGATGATGGGTTTCTCAATTATCTGAGCTGTTAGCAGTTCATCAATACGTCTTGTATCTCGGCTAGATGTAGAGTCTGGGGTTACTGTGAAGGAAATAATGTCAGATGGATGGAGGAACAAGCGCGTATAATCTTGAAAACTTGTTTGCATACCCAGCTTGCAAAGTGCTGATTTTCCAGATCCCGATGACCCGATGAGAAGGGTTATCCGCTTCGTGAGTACAGATGCTTGTAGCTGTGAGAGTAAATCTGTCCTGGGTAGAGACAGACTGCCACCGAGTGTATGTCGAATAGCATGAAGTTGATCGCGCGATCGGCTTAATAATCTTGCCTGTGTTGCTCGGAACGCTTCCAAGCTTTTATCATTTATGAGTTCCCGCCATATAAGAGCGCTTATACGCTCAGGAGATAAGCCTGAACCAAGTTGAAGAAGATAGCCTAACCATCGTCCTATAGTTGTCTCCGTATCCTCATCCCGTGAAAGATTTTCTAACTCAGCCTTTAAGTCTAATCTTGGGTCAGCAACAAACTCATAGCTGACACAAGTTTTGAATGTATCAAGCCTTTGTGCTTGATCTCGTGTTAATGTAGGGTTCCATTCTTTAATAACTTTATTAGGATTCTTATTATCCTCAAACTTTCCAGAGATTTTTAACCGTAAGTGTTCTACCAACTCTGGTGTAAGTTCAGAAGCAAGATTGAAAATTTTCCAAAGTTCTTCAAGCGCTTCACGAATCGCCTTGCCTGAAAGAGTTCGTTTGACTTGTGTGAGGGTAACAACTTTACCTGATTCAGTAATGTCTGAAATGGCTTCTGCGAGAATTTTATGGGCTGTATTCGGGTCTTGGCGATCGGCTTCAGAAGCTTCTTTCCATTGACGTACAATTTTCAGCAGTGTCAACAGGAATTGGTGATCGAATCCGCTCAAAGCCAGTAAACCACCCTCTGCTTGCTTAGGATAAAATTCCTCCCAAGCACTTCGTAGCTCATCTAACTGAGAGAGCAGATTTATTTCGGAGGATGTTAAAGTCGGGCTTGTTGTTTCGCTATTGACCATGCCTAATCCTAACTTTTCCTATAAAAGTTTGTTGCCCCTTTGGACTTAAAGGGCGGTTATCGCCGCCCCGTAGAAGAAATCCCCAACCTAAATCCTAATGTATCTGCGTAGGGTCAGCCTGAAGTCGAAATGTAGGAATTTTTTTCAACCATCCAGAAATCCTGCGTCACTCGATGCTATATTTGTCACCCCGCCAGCTTTTGCATTTCCCTACTCTTCAAGTTCTAAATATCGAGCCAAAATCTGTTTAATTTCTGGTATGTGGTGCAACTCCAATTGCCCAAGACAGCGCACAAGTCTGCGTTTATCAAAGGTCATCGGATCTACGCACACGATAAAACTCTCGGTACTCAGACCATTGAGAGTCGAAGGAATTACTGGCAAAACAATGGGCCGTAAATGCTCGTTTGGAACAGCAGAAGTAATGGGCAGAACTGTGACTTTACTGCGTTGATTAAAAGTAGTTCCTGAAATAATTACCGCCGGTCGAGTCTTGCGGATTTCTGTACCAACTGAGGGATCGAAATTCACGAGCCAGATGCTTCCCAGTCGGTAATCGCTGCTTGCTGCCATGCTTCATCCTCATCGGTTAATTGATCGCTCAGTTCATCCAGCAATAAACAGGCTTCTACCATTGCCTGCTGTTCTTGTTGTTTGCGCCATGCTTGCAATAAAAGCTCAACTAGCCGACTGCGATTTTCTACACGCTCATCAATGTAACGCACTAGCTCATCTGGCAAAGAGATAGATACTTTCATATTATTTATGCCACTTTTAATACTACCAAGGGTAGCACAACGATCGAGCCGGTAGCAAGCTGATGAAGTAGAGCAGCAGCAACGCCCATTCCGTCTGATTCCGATCGCCCCCTACACAAAATTAGCCGGATCTTGATCTCGCCGATGCTTCAGCAGAATCGGAGAACCTTGGCCATCACCCACCAAAGCCGCCGTTTCCTCCAACACTTCCCTCAGCCGCTTGGCCGCGTAGATGGACATATCGCGGGGCACATTCACCCGATCGCGCAAATACCGCAAAGCCGCATCAGAACCAGCAGGCGGCATACAAACTTCGCCAGTCATCATCAAAGTTAAAGCACAACGCAAAGCCTCATCAAATAAGTTGTCATCAGCAGGATTGACTCGAACGATGTTGCAGTGGTGCTTAATGACGCGGTGAAGTGCTTCAGCGCGGGAGGTTTCCGGTTCTGGATACATTACATCCGGCAGTCCAGCCCAAGGCCCATTATCCACGCGGGCTTTATTGAGTAGCATCTGAGGTTCGCCGTTTTCATAACACCCGCCCATCTGAGGTGGTAAATCGTGGACGTGGGTGTGAAAATCGCTCTGAGTGCCCCGATAGGTAGGGCGGGTTTCCATCGCCGCAAACCAGTCAGCAAAGCGCGGGTTTTCTTCCCGCATCGAGTAGCCTTTGTAGTAGTAAAGACTGGCATTCATCCGTTCGACATAGGGCGTAAAGATGACATCCGCCGTGCCAAATTCATCGAGGAAATAAGAGCCGGGGGTGCTGCCGAGAGCCTTTTCCACCTGGGCGACGACGCTGATAAATTGGTTGCGGTTGTGTTGTTCTACTTTGGCTGAACTTGCTGGGTAGCACAGCCAAGAGCACCAGGCTCTAAATAGCAGTCGCTCTAGCCGCCGCATGGGTATTACTGCGGGGTTTTCCATGCCCAAACCCAAGGGGCCATAGACTCGTTCGAGGGCGATTAAGATATCATCGCTTTCGGTGATGATGCGGCCGTCTAGTTCGATCGCCGGTAGCATTCCCGATGGCACTTTGCGTTTGTACCAGCTTTCCTTTTCCCCATAGCAGAACATAGTAACTTTCTCAATGCGGTAGGGGATTTGTTTTTCTTCTAACCACAGCCAGATTTTTTGGCAGTAGGGACACCAGGCGTGGTTGTCGCGGTAGAGGGTGACTCGCACATCGGATTCGGTTTTACCGAAGAGGCGCAAGCGGGATTGAGCGTTGGTGGGGCCGTTGGTGCGATCGACTTCAAAGTCTGTGAGGGCTTCTAATTCTTTCCAGCTTAGAGGGGTCATGCGATTTTAGATTTTAGATTTTAGATTTTAGATTGGAGAATTGAAGACAGCGACTGCTTCGTGGCAATAATAGAACTTACGCACCAACTCTATCTGTAGGGTGCGCTGTGCGCGCACCTTACCCCTACCCATAACGTATTCAACTATTTTTTGGTCTTAGTCGTGAATAAGATAGTTGGTTCTCAGTTAAAAAAAGCTTTGAGGACTTCAGTCCTCACTACAAACTTAACTACAATTAAGGCGACATTTGGGGAGGGGGTGGGGCGTCTTGAATTTTAGCCAGTGCTGCTTTCATTTCAGGAGTGGCTAGCAACTTTTGCGTATCTGCGATTAAACGATCGCCCCAGAGGTTTTCTTTGAGATATTCTACGGTAGCATAACGTTTGTCGAGTTTCAGAGCTGCTTCTCCCATCGCTAAGCCTTTTTCTTTGTCACCTTTGGTGTAGAATGCTACTGCTAGAGCTAGCATTGCTTCGGCTGCTTTGTCGTCGATCGTGATCGCTTCTTGCCAGCGTTTGATGGCGCTATCAACATCTCCCATTTCGTATTTGACTAATCCGATATTGTTGACAGCAGGCCAAAGATTTTTTTCTAAAGCAAAGGCTTTTTCGTATTGGGCGATCGCCTGATCAAACCGCTTCAGCTTATAAAAAGCATTACCTAAATCAAATAATGCACCTGGAGTGTCTGGTTTGAGTTTTAATCCTGCTTGCAAATATTCAACTGCTTTCTCGTAGTTCGCTTTCCGAAAGTAAGCTTCTCCCAAGACAAATTTAATTGATGGATTTTCTGGCGACAGAGATTGAGCTTGCCCCAAAGCTTCAATGCCTTTGTCAAACTGTTCGACTTGAAGGTACAAGCTACCTAACAAAGTCCAAGTTTGAGCATTTTTGGGGGCTAACTGTGTGGCGAGTTCGGCTCTAGGTACCGCTAGTTGGTACTGCTGGAGTCTGGCTAGCTGGACGGCTTCTTCTGCAAGGCTCAAGGCCGTTTGTTCGAGTTGGGCCGAGTCGATTTGCAGGGTGTAAGGCAGGAGTGCCTGTGCCACAGCAGGCTGGGGCATTGCCCCCAAACCGAGTGCGAGTAGCAGAGATATTAAAGGAATGCGATTAGGCACTGTACAGCCCCAGAAAAAAATATAAGGGTTTCTCGATCGCCTATAATAACTCATATTTTTGAGTTTTGATATTGCTTCTTGACTCGCAACACTTTTGGGTTTTCATTTAAATATAGTAATCCTAAATGATTCAGATAAATTTGTAGGGGTAGTGCTAATAGTGCCTACCCCCTATCTATCGGGCAACCACGGGAGGATTGCCCCTACAATAATTATGCAAATGAATGATTTAGGATTGCTATACTTGTCAAATTATATTTACACTCAGGGTAGTCGTTTTTATTCACTGTTTTATAAACCACTGATCACCTCACTACAAATACGCAAAATGATGAGTTATTATAAACTTGACTGACTTGATAAATAACGCTTGGCGGTTGACAGTTAAATAGTTGCCCACTTGTGCTTTTCCTCATAAATAATAGTTAATTTTTACAGGTTGAGAAACGAGTTACTTCCTCACTAAAAACCTGGGAAATTCTTCATTTTTAGGAACTTGAATGAGTTAATAAACTCTGTTGAATTTTGTCTAACAATTGTGCTGCTGATAAGGAAGAAGGCAAAATTTTGGCAGATACTTCTTGCAGTAGAAAGTCGATCGCCTCGGATTCCGGATTTACAGCAGATCGATAATCCCAGACTAAAATTGGCAATTTTACTGCCATTTGGCGCAAGTTCGATAGCGCCTGCAGCATAGCGGTTGATTCTGAGGGGGCATCTCGCAAACACAGCAAAACTAAGTCAACGCTTTGATATTGCAACTGCTGCAAAACTTCTGTCCAGCAGGGAGCGATCGACCCTCGAAATCCTGCGGTGTGGATGTACTGGATCAAAGCTTGAAAGTTGGGAGTAGAAAACTGGGAATTGGGGAGGGGAATCTCGGCATTTGTCGATCGATCGCGATTTTCCAATTCTTCCGTCGGGTTCCCCCCAGAAGAGGAGTGCAAATCGGGTAAAGTCGAAATGTCTGCAAATAAAATGCTGGGTTTCCAACTCATGCCCGCAGCAACTTGAATCACTTGCCACAAAGCACTTGGTACCAACCCGGTTGGTGAAGTTTCACTGTCGTCGGGACTGCGGGTAGCCAAACAGGGAAATACCGACAATCCTTTGACTTGATTTGCCAGTTGCGTAGTAGTGGGGTCTAAAGTCACTAACGGGAGAGAACCCAAATTTCGAGACCGACTTAACTGTTCGATAAAAGCTAAGGGGTTTTGCAGTTGACTTGTACCATCCAAGACGATCGCATCGGGCCGCCAAATTCTGGCCACGAGTTCTGCTTGGCCGAGGTCGTCTGCTTCTAAAACCCGGCAGTAGTTGGGGTTGAGCAGTAAAGCGGAACCTTGAGACGAACTGTTTTGCGGGCTGAGCCACAACACGGTTAAAGAACTCCTTACTTTGGGGCTACTAGAATTACTGTGGCCGATCAAGTCTGCCAGCAGCCGCCGCAAAGCGGGTTCTTCCACCGGCAAGGTCAAAAAGCCTTCAGCTCTGTTGACACTAGCCCGTTCTTTCTCCCCTCTGGTGGCTGTGACGATCGCCGGAATCGATCGGGTATCCGGGTCACTCTTGAGCAGCGTCAGCACGTCCCAACCCGACAGCAGCGGCAGCAGCGGGTTGAGGAAAATCGCTTCGGGACTGAACCTGCGAGCTTTTTCCAGCGCTTCGGTGCCGGAACGGGCGACTATTACTTGGTACCCCAAACCTGAGATGACGTTGGTTAAATCTTCGATATATTTGGGAACTGCTTCGACTATTAATACTAAACGAGAGCGAGAATTGGCGATCAGAGTCGGATATTGGGGTTTTAATAATTCTTCCTCGGCCGCTCCAGGTGCCGGGACTTCTTCGCTGCTATTTCCCGGAGGATTTGGTGGCAGCAACAGGGTAAATTGAGAGCCTTGGTTTTCTGAGGAAATAAACGAAACGTCTCCGCCGTGGAGCCGAGCTAGGCGTTGAGTCAGTACCAGTCCCAGTCCGGTTCCTTGAAAGCGGCGGGTGAGGGGGCTTTCTAGCTGTTGGAATTTCTGAAAGATCAGATGCTGTTTGTCGGCGGGGATGCCGATGCCAGTGTCCCAAACTTTGAATGCGATCCAGCCTTCCCAAACATTTACTTTCAATCCGATTTTGCCGCCGAGTTCGGTGAATTTTAGGGCGTTGGAAAGGAGGTTGACGAGCATTTGCCGCAGTCGCAGTTCGTCGGCAATTAATTGGCTCAGTCCCGGTTCTATTTCGAGTGTAAATTCTATTTGGGCCGAGGGTTCTGCGTTTGCTGTGCCGTCAGTTTTGCTTGGTTCGGGTGGTTTTTTTTCTTCTTGCTGTTGCAGTTGTTTTGCTTGTTCAAAGGCTCTTTGGCAGGTTGATTCTATTTCGACTGCTTCGGGAATTAGTTCTAGCTGCCCGGTTTCCATCCGGGTCAAGTCTAATATATCGTTAACTATTGTCATCAAATGCCGCCCGCTTTTATGAATTAGTTTGGCGTAGCGTGTTTGGCGATCGTTGAGTTCTCCGATCAATTTATCTTTGAGGAGGCTGGACAAACCTAGCACGGCGGTGAGTGGCGTTTTTAGTTCGTGGCTGATGCAGGATAAAAATTCGTCTTTGAGTCGGTTGAGGTGGATTAAATCTGCGTTTTTCGCTGCTAGTTCTTTGGCGACTAAATGTTCTTCGGTGACATCTTGTCCCATTACTAAAATTAGCTTGTCTGAGAGCGGCTGTTTGACAAATTGCCAGATCCGTTCTTGACCTTTTTGTACGGGACACTCGCAAATGTAGGTGTCTGGTTTGCCGGCCATGGGGCACCAAGCTGGAGCGGTTAATGTTGAGGGGGAGGCAGCAGCGTACAGGGGCAGCGGACAACTGGTGGCTGCGGTTGAATCACGCGCGGCGAAGCTATCCCGCAGGGAATCGCCCGATCTACTTGCTCCTACTAGGCTCCTGCAGTCGGTGGTGATGCCCTCTAACTGCAGGCTCTTATATTCGCTTGTTAAATGGCTTGGTTTGCGGGGCGAGTGTTTACCCAAATTTGCTGCTGGTTCTGGAACTGGTTCTGGGCCAGCTCCCAGCAAAATCCGCCACGCTGCGTTTTGGCTGACTATTTGTGCGGTGGGGGTTTGCAATCTCAGGGGCAGGGGTAGTTTTTCCAGTAGTTCGACTAGGGAGTTCAGGTTTTCCGAAGGTTTCAATCCTGCTTCTAGAAAGCGTACTTGAGCGTCTAGGACCGTGGCGATGGCTTCGGAAATTGGTTTTTTTAATTCGATTTCTTTGACTGCTGTTCCCTGCTCTGTGAGGCTGCAGAGCGAGCTGCTGTTGAGTGCGGCGAATTGCAGCAGGCTCAGGTTGTCTAGCATTCCTAAGAATTGACCACTGGCATCTGTGAGGGCGATCGGAGTTTTGGAGGGGGTGTCGGCGGTTTGGCGGTTTGGCCGGGCTGGGGTGTTCTGTTCCTCTGTTTGCAGGTACTCCCAGAATTCGCTGACGCTCATAGCGGCGGGTAATACCCTGACTGGTTCGATCGCGATCGAGCTTTCTGACAAAGGTTGCTGCCCGTCGTTTGTGCGATCGGCTCCCCAAGCCCAAAGGCTGCGGAGGTAGACTAATCCCAGCGGCTGTAGCTGTTCGTTGACTACTGCAACTCGATCGCAGTTGCAGGATCTGAAAATTGACTGCAGCGATTCTAGCGCACCCGTTTGGAGGCACAGCGGCACTGGCTCGATAAAATTTTTGAGACTGGGGGTGGTGAGTGGCATAACAAACCTGATAGTCTGCTCGCGAGAGCAGTAATATTTTTGATGCTCAATGTAGCTGCGAATTTCTGTATCTTATTTGTTTTATATCAGTTCGCTATCAGGCTCCGTATCTGTACCGACACCAGGGAGTTCGATGCCTACGCCTGATTTGAGGCGACTAGCAATTATTTTAAGGCTTAAGCTTAATTGCAGAAATCACGCTCAGGGTGCTTGACACAAAAACCACGGAGTACACTTTTATTCTTCTTCTGGTAGAAGCGCATCACTTATTTTGCGGTTAAGATTGGTTAAAATAAATGTTGAGATGATTGTTAAAATGTTAAGTTTTTTGTAAAGGAGATATCAACTCTGAGCGATCCAGCACTTTCAGGCAACTTAGGTGGTGCACCTACAGCTTTGCTTCCTCAACTTTCTATCGGTATTTTTGTCCGCTCTGAGGAAATTGCAGCCTCTGCGATCGAGCTTTTGAGAGGCGAACGCTATGCTTTAACGCACCTTAAGTCGGCAGTGGAGCTTTTCGGATTCCTTAAGCACAATTATCACCTTGATTGTTTGGTTTTGGAGGTGGATGGGGATCTGCGATCGCTTCTGGGCAAGCTCCAAGAACGATCGCTATTTTTGCCGGCTGTGATTTTTTCGCCTCACGCGCAGGTAGATGGCAAGCCCGAAGCACCATATTCAGATGGTTTTGAGGCTGCTGCCAGTACCGCCGCCAACAAGAGTCAAGACGAAAGCTGTGCTTTTTTTTATCACCCTGCTGAGGTGCAACTGGCAATCGCTCGATCGAACGAAATAGCTGCAGGTATCGATCAGGCGATCGCACAATTTCTCAAACTTTCAACTCCGGTTCCTGTCAATTACCAATCATCCGTAACGGTCGATGCGACAGCCCAATTGACTGCTCAAAGTTTGCTCAGCCGACAGCAGCGGCGGCTGGCGGAAAAATTACGGGAGCGATTAGGATACTTAGGTGTGTATTATAAAAGAAATTCCCAGATTTTTTTGAGAAATCTGTCGGGACCTGAGAAGCAAAAGTTTTTGGAGCAACTCAAGTTAAGTTATCGCGACATCGTTTTGAATTATTTTTCTCAAGATGCTGCGGTCAACAATCAAATAGATGAATTTGTGAATTTGGCTTTTTTTGCTGACGTTCCCGTGACTCAAATTGTAGAAATTCACATGGAATTGATGGACGAGTTTGCTAAACAGCTAAAATTAGAAGGGCGCAGCGAGGAAATATTGCTTGATTACCGTTTGACCCTGATTGACGCGATCGCTCATATGTGCGAGATGTATCGGCGATCGATTCCGAAAGAGACATATCAAAGTAGAATGTAGAACGGATTCGGCCTAATTTAAGAAAGAAAAGGTAGAAGGTAGAATCTAACAAAAAAGAAAGGAGCCGAGAAACGACCGCGCGAGCGCGAGGCGGAAAATATTATAAAATAACAAAGAACAGCGGATTTAAGACAAATAACAACTACAACTAACATCTGACAACTAATACTCAACATTTAAAAAAGTTCATGAGTCCTCTGAAGAAAACCTACGTTCTGAAGCTGTACGTTGCGGGGAATACTCCCAACTCAGTGCGAGCTTTGAAAACCCTAAAGGACATCCTAGAACAAGAATTTCAAGGAGTCTACGCGCTGAAAGTCATAGATGTTCTCAAAAATCCTCAGCTAGCAGAAGAGGACAAAATATTGGCAACCCCGACGCTGGCCAAAATCCTGCCGCCGCCGGTGCGAAAAATTATTGGCGATTTGTCCGATCGTGAGAAAGTTCTGATAGGATTAGATTTGCTCTATGAAGAACTTCGCGAAGAAGACCTGAATTCATAAGATAATCAGGTGAGAGTCAGTCAATTTTTGATTTGAGACTTCGGTTTGGCGTGAAACGTTCGGCGAGCGCGAGCGTCGAAGCGTCGAGTCGCGCTCAGTCGAACGATTTTAGATTTTAGATTTACTCAACAGATGAATCTGGGAGGTTGAAAAAAAGTCTAAAATTTTTATCTTTCCACGACAAGAGTACGTGGCACGGTATCGGTTTTTGGGCGGGGTCATTAGTCAGCAGTTAGCAGTCATTAGTTATTGAGCATGAGCCAAAACTAAAAGCTGGGTACAAAGACTCATGATCGGCGGTTAATGAGTGACAACTAAAGAATACTGAGAGTTGACAAAAATCGACATGAATGAAATTAGTCAAACGGTTCAACGAAAAGGATTGGTAACGCCAGGAGTTGAAAAAATTCGCACGATGATTGAGGGTTTCGATGACATCAGTCACGGCGGAATGCCACTCGGCAGAACCACCCTAGTCAGCGGCACGTCAGGAACGGGAAAAACTTTATTTGCCGTACAGTTTCTTTATAACGGAATTACCCATTTTGACGAAGCTGGAGTGTTCGTAACTTTTGAAGAATCTCCCACAGATATTATTAAAAATGCTTGCAGTTTCGGTTGGGATCTGGCACAGTTAATCGAGGAAGGCAAGCTATTTATTTTGGACGCTTCTCCCGATCCGGAAGGTCAAGATATCGTAGGAAATTTTGATTTATCAGCCTTAATCGAGCGAATTCAGTACGCCATTCGCAAGTACAAAGCCAAGCGGGTTTCAATAGATTCGGTGACAGCCGTATTTCAGCAGTACGATGCTGCATCGGTGGTACGCCGAGAAATTTTTCGCTTAGTTGCGCGCCTCAAACAAGTAGGAGCAACTACAGTTATGACTACGGAACGGGTGGAAGAATACGGCCCGGTGGCGCGGTTTGGGGTGGAAGAGTTTGTGTCGGATAATGTAGTGATTGTTCGCAACGTTTTGGAAGGGGAACGCCGCCGCCGCACCATGGAAATTTTGAAGTTGCGCGGTACAACTCACATGAAGGGCGAATATCCTTTTACTATGACTAATGACGGAATTAATATTTTCCCATTGGGGGCGATGCGATTAACTCAAAAATCTTCAAACGTGCGGGTTTCTTCGGGTGATAAAACTCTCGACGAGATGTGCGGTGGCGGTTTTTTCAAAGACTCGATTATTTTGGCTACAGGTGCAACGGGAACAGGCAAAACGCTATTGGTGAGCAAGTTCTTGCAGAATGCTTGTATGAACGGCAATCGGGCGCTGCTTTTTGCCTATGAAGAGTCGCGGGCCCAGTTGTTCCGCAATGCTTATTCTTGGGGCATTGATTTTGAGGAAATGGAAGAGAAAGGACTGCTGAAGCTGCTGTGTACTTACCCGGAATCGGCGGGTTTGGAAGACCACTTGCAGAGTATTAAATCAGAAATTGCTGAGTTCAAACCTTCTCGAATTGCTATAGACTCGCTGTCAGCGTTAGCTAGGGGTGTCAGCAATAATGCTTTCAGGCAATTTGTGATTGGAGTGACAGGTTTTGCGAAGCAGGAAGAAATAACCGGGTTTTTCACGAATACAAGCGACCAGTTTATGGGTTCTCATTCGATTACGGACTCTCATATTTCTACGATTACTGACACGATTATCATGCTGCAGTATGTAGAGATTCGAGGAGAAATGTCGCGGGCAATTAATGTATTTAAGATGCGCGGTTCGTGGCACGACAAAGGAATTCGAGAATACACGATTACTGAAAGAGGGCCGCAAATTAAAGATTCGTTTAGTGGTTACGAACGGATTATCAGCGGTTCTCCTAGTCGGATTACGATTAATGAGAAGAGTGAGCTATCGCGGATTCTCCAGGGTGTGCAAGGTCAAGACGATGAGGATATTTGAGAGTTAGCAGTGATTGGTCGTTAAAAGTAGGTTGGGTTGAGCTAGGAAACCCAACTTTTTTAATTTGAGGAGTTTGTGAAGATTTATAGCAACCGCGAAAATGTTTGGGAGGTTCTTAATTGCTGAAATATGAGCTTTTATGGCCTTCTTCATCAGCGCCTTTTGCTATAGCAATCCCACTCAATAGGTTGTGGTAAAAATGTAGGGTAAGTTGTTGTTCCTCTAAATTGTATATTTCAATGACATCTCAAAAAGCATAAAATCCTCTCTCTACTCGATTTGTAAACAGGTAGCCTTGCTGGTGTTAAAGTTATAGTAGGAGGTCATTCTCCTGAACTAGGTGGGGTTACTCCCGATCATCGATGTATTCCCATCGCCGAAAAAACTGGATTGATTTCGCCCGAAGAGCACATGGGTTTTAGAGTAAGCTTGCTGGCAATATCAGCAGTGGCTAGCAGCAGGACTAATTCTGCCTAATATCGGGTTGAATCTCTCGGCACGTCAACTCAGCCAACCGACTTTAATCGCTAAGAGCGATCGCATTATTGAGTGTAATGATATGAAGCCAAAATATCTATAGCTAGAGATTACGGGAACGGAAATGATTCTTAATGTTGACATTGCCTACAATCTTTTGAGCCAATTATCGAAGCGTGGCACTGGGATTTTTGTCTATGATTTGGGGACTGGCTATGCTGCTTTTAACAACCTGAAAAATTTTCCGGTTAATTCGCTCAAAATTGATCGCTCATTTGTCCGCGATTTAGCCAGCGATCCGAGCGATAGCTCAATTGCCAAAGCCATAGTTGCAATCCCAGATGGCTTAAATCTGAGCATAATTGCCGAAGGAATGGAAACCCCAGCGAAATGGGAATAGTTACAAGCGATCGCCGAGGAAATTGGGCAGCGTTATATGTTGAGTAATCCGGTCATTGCTGAGTTTGCTATTCATTTAATCCGACATCCTGAATTGTTGTCTACCACTATGTGGGATCAGCAATCCTCCCTCATGAAAGGGCGCAAAAGTCTTATAATTAATTTAATTCTCGTGTCGCTCAAATGACTAAAAAAATTTTCTTACGGAATAATATCAAAGTGTTTGGACAAGGCACCCAGACGATGATGTTTGCTCATGGATTTGGGTGCGATCAAAATATGTGGCGTTTCGTAACACCGGCCTTCGAGAAGGACTACAAAATCATCCTATTTGATTATGTAGGTTCGGGACAGTCTGATATTAGTGCCTACAGTTATGAACGGTACAGCGACCTCAATGGCTATGTTCAGGATGTCCTCGATATCTGTGAAGAATTAGCATTGACGGATGTGATTTTTGTCGGTCATTCTGTCAGCAGTATGATCGGCCTTCTGTCCTCAATGCAACCTCCTAATTACTTTGATCGCCTGATTCTCCTAGGGCCTTCACCCTGCTACATCAATGATTTACCAAATTATTACGGAGGGTTTGAGCGCAAAGATATTGAGGATCTCCTCGATATCATGGAGAAAAATTACATTGGTTGGGCAAGCTTTCTGGCGCCAATGGTGATGCAGAATCAGGAGCGTCCTGAGTTAAGTGAGGAACTTGAGACAAGTTTTTGCTCTACCGATCCGGTGATTGCAAGTCGCTTTGCCGAGGTAACTTTTTACTCTGACAATCGCAGTGATTTAGCCAAGGTATCAGTACCTTCACTGATATTGCAATGCGCTGATGACGTGATTGCTCCCACCGAGGTAGGGGATTACCTTCAGCACCACCTACCTAAAAGTACGCTACGGCTGATGAAAGCTACGGGACATTGCCCGCACCTAAGTCATCCACAAGAGACGATCGAGGTGATTAAGGAGTATTTGAGTGTACCTCATACTACCTGATTTGTATGGCAAACATGACCTACCAGATAGACGAGCTACTCAACACGTCACCCTGTGGATTCCTCTCGTTTGCTGACGATGGTACGATCGTAATGGTCAACGCCACATTACTGCAATTACTCGGATACGAAACCGATGAACTGCGGGAACGGAAAATGGACTCCATTCTGCCAATGGCCAGCCGGATTTTTTTTCAAACCCATTTCTTCCCCCTGTTGAAGCTCGACGGTAAAGTAGAGGAAATTTACTTCTCATTAAGGTCAAAGCAGGGCAGTGATGTACCCATGCTGATCAACGCTGTGCGTCGGAATCAGGGAGGAAACTTCGTCAACAACTGTATCTTGCTCTGTATCCGCCAGCGTATCCTATACGAAGGTGAAATTATTAAAGCAAAAAAAGCAGCAGAGGCAGCTATTCTCGCCCAAAAACAAGCAGAAATCGCTCTGCGGAAACAGTACAACAAGGCGATATTACTTCAAGAAATTACTCAACACATCCGTCAATCTCTTGATTTGTCTACAATTTTTGAGATTGCTTCGCAGGAGATTCGCCTGTTTCTTGATGCCGAGCGCGTCGGCATATTTAAGTTCGATCCTGACAGTAATTTTGGATATGGTGAGTTTGTTTCAGAATCCGTAGGCGAAGGATGTAAATTGGTAAGCAGAAATCTCTTGAACGACCAGTGTGGTGGTGAACAAGATCCTGATTCATATAAAGAATGGAGAATGCAGGTAGTTGAAGATATCCATAATATTGACCTTCAACACTGTTACCGCGCTCTTGGGAAACAATTTCCGGTTCGGGCTAATTTAGTTGCGCCACTGCTCAATGCAAAAGATTTGTGGGGGTTGTTATGTATTCATCAATGTTCTGCTCCTCGGCAATGGGAAGAATTTGAAGTAGACCTTGTTAAACAGATTGCTAATCATTTAGCGATTGCCATTCAACAAGCGGATATTTTTCAGAAGTTGCAGAAGGAATTGGCAGAAAGGCAGCAGGCCCAAGCGCGCATGAGAGAAATTAATCAACAACTGGCACTCTCTAACGAAGAACTAGCCCGCGCGACTCACCTCTTAGAACAAGTGGTAAATATTGATGGGTTGACTCAAATTGCTAATCGCCGCTGTTTTAATGACCGGTTAGAGCATGAATGGCAGCGGCTACACCGGGAACAAAAACCTATTTCTCTTTTGTTATTTGATGTGGATTATTTCAAACGTTATAATGATTGCTACGGTCATCAAATGGGGGATGATTGCCTGTTCAAACTTGCTCAGACTGTGCAAGAAGTGGTCTACCGTCCGGCGGATTTAGTGGCGCGTTACGGCGGGGAAGAATTTGCCATCATTTTGCCGAATACTGATATTGAAGGAGCGAGTTCTGTGGCCCAACGGATTCACGCTGCTATTCAAGCTTTACATATTCCTCACAAAACCTCTGATGTGAGCGATGTAGTTACTATTAGTATGGGGATCGCCAACTTGATTCCGATTTCGGAACTATCATCGGCTGACTTGATTGCGATCGCCGATCGTTCACTATACCGTGCCAAGCAACAGGGGCGCAATCAGTCCGCGACCTGCGACTACAGTGGCGATTCGATTTTTGACACTGATGCTTAAATCACAATAATAATTGAGACCGAGGACAAAAATTTGTCCCTGGTCTCTCAAAATCAGTCATTTTATAAATTTAAATGAGCACGGAGGGATTTGAACCCCCGACCCTCAGGACCGGAACCTGATGCTCTATCCACTGAGCTACGTGCCCTTGACTATTTAGAGTATAACACGTCTTGCGGAAAATGGCGAGTGCCGATCGCAAATTTCCTGCCCGGCCTCCAAACCGCTTGACCCATGGGGGTTAAACTCGCCCGCGCGATCAAATATCAGGCTGTTCTCGAAGCCAAAGACTGCAACTTTTACCTAAATGATAACAATAATACGACAATGGGTAAAATAATAGACTTTAATCGAGCAAACATTAGGTTTACATTCGATGGGGGTTGAGCATCTACCATAGCTAAAATAGCCCGCATCCATTCCTCCTAGCTAAGCGGCAGTAAATAAATCGTGCTGCTATTAAGACCGGTTGTGCAAATACGGTTCTAGACTAAGTTCACCAAACCTCTCAATTTTATGGTTTCTAAAATTTTAGACAAATTACCGCTGCGAACTGTTCTCATAGTTCCATTTATACTGCAAATCCTGGGAGCCGTAGGACTCGTAGGATATCTGTCTTTTAGAAACGGACAAAAAGCAGTTAATAACCTCGCCAGTCAGTTAATGAGCGAGGTGAGCTTGCGTGTCGAGCAAAACCTGCAAGTTTACCTGACAACTCCCCATCAAATCAATCAAACAAAGCTTGATGCTGTAAAGCTCGGCTTGTTAAAGATGGAAAACTTATCAGCTTGGGAGAAATATCTTTTGCGGCAAGTACAATTATATCCATATATCAATTTCACCTCCGTTGGCAACAATAAGGGAGATTATAGATCCGGTGAACAACTGTCTAACGGCTCCAGAATGATGAATGTAATAGACACATCTACTGGGTTGAATTTTAACTCTTACAATACGAACGCTCTCGGCGATCGCACTAAAGTTACCATCATTGCCAAAAACTATGATAATCGGCAACATCCTGCGTACCAAAAAGCCGTCAAAGTCGGCAAACCTACTTGGAGTTCGGTTTTTGTTTCCTTACTAGAGCCGACCTTAATTATCAGCGCTCTCCAACCCGTATACAGCGACAGAAATCAGCTAGAAGGAGTCTTATTTACTGCCTTGCGTCTCGACCATTTTGGGAGATTTCTCAACAGTCTCAAAGTTGGCAAATCCGGTCAAACATTTATTATAGATCGCCAGGGTATTTTGTTAGCAACTTCCACAACAGAAAAACCGTTTCGCACTAAAGGTAATAAAAGACAATTGTTTAAAGTAGAAGAAAGCAGCAACCATTTTACTCGAGCGACAGCTAAATATTTGACGACCAAATTTAAAAATTTAGACCAAATTAAAAAATCCGAGTTATTGAGCTTTGAAATAGATGACAAGCGACAATTTTTAAAAGTCTTGCCGTTCCAAGACGGCCAAGGTTTAGACTGGCTGATTGTTGTAGTTGTGCCCGAAGCAGATTTCACCAAAGAAATCGATGCCAATACCCGCACAGCGGTTTTGCTTTGTTTCGCAGCTTTAGGAGTAGCTGTGGTGATTGGCATTCTGACTTCTCAGTGGGTGACAAATCCTATTTTGAGCTTAAATACGGCAGCCAAAAATATTGCTAAAGGTGAATGGGATAAAACAGTACAAAGCGAACGCTCCGACGAATTGGGGGAATTAGCCAAGTCATTTAACAGCATGGCTCAACAACTGCAACAATCTTTTGAAACTTTAGAACAACGAGTGCAAGAGCGGACGGCAGAATTGGCTGTAGCTAAAGACAAAGCGGAAGTGGCAAACCAAGCTAAAAGTACCTTTCTTGCTAATATGAGCCACGAATTGCGATCGCCTCTCAATGCAATTCTCGGTTTTTCCCAACTGATGACTCGCAGCCAAACTCTATCCCCAGAACATCAAGAAAATATTAGCATAATTAGGAGCAGCGGAGAACACCTCCTTACCCTGATTAATAACGTGCTGGATTTATCTAAAATTGAATCGGGGCGCACCACCCTAAATCCCAAAAAAATCGACCTCTATCGCCTGCTTAATGACTTGGAAGATATGTTTCAACTCAAAGCACATGACAAGCACTTGCAGTTGGTTTTTGAGCGCAGTCCCGATGTGCCACAATACGTAGAAACGGACGATTTAAAATTGAGGCAAATTTTAATTAATCTGCTAAATAATTCTCTTAAATTTACCGAGGATGGCGGTGCCTGGGTCAGAGTTAGCAAGCAGTCGTCAGGCATAAATCAGCAGGCAGAAGGGGGAAATGTTGCTCAATCGGAAGTATCAACAAATACTGAAGTTTTTGCCATTAATGGTATTAAAATATCTCAAGTAAGTCAGTCGAACAACCAGATCATTTCAACCCCAAATGACTATTCAGCTTCTACCTCTTCCTTCTTCCTTCATTTTGAAGTCGAGGATACTGGGCCCGGTATTGCTACCAATGAATTAGACGATCTTTTTGAACCTTTCGTGCAAACCAAGACAGGCAAAGATTCGCAAGAAGGTACCGGCTTGGGATTGCCAATCAGTCGCAAATTTGTGGAATTAATGGGGGGTGAAATGAGTGTCTTTTCTGCTGTTGGTAAGGGAACTAATTTTAAGTTCGACATTCAAGTTATTGCGGTCGATGCGGCTGATATTGAAAGCCCAAAACCGAGCCGGAATGTTATAGGCCTGGTTCCCAGCCAACACATCTATCGAATTTTGATAGTAGACGATAAACCGCTCAACCGCCAACTGTTAATTAAAATCCTCTCTCCTTTGGGTTTTGAACTAAAAGAAGCTAATAACGGCCAAGAAGCTATTGAGATTTCGGATAGTTGGGAACCGCATCTAATTTGGATGGACATGAGAATGCCTGTGATGGACGGCTACGAAGCGACGCAATATATTAAAAGCACTATTAAAGGTCAAGCTACTGCGATTATTGCGCTGACAGCGAGCGTTTTGGAGGAAGAACGGGCAGTTATTTTATCGGCGGGCTGCGATGCTTTTATGAGGAAGCCTTTCCGGGAAGCCGATATTTTTGATGCTATGCACAAACATATCGGAGTGCGCTATATTTATGAAGATCCGGGTCAAGCTAATTTATCGGCTCTCAAAGAGGGCGATCGCGCAATGACTGCGGCTGATTTCGTGAAATTACCTGAGTCGCTGGTAGCTAATTTAAAGTTAGCTATACTGAATGCAGATATGGATTTAATTGATAGCTTGCTCGATGAAATTCGATTAAAGGATGCAGTAACGGCAGGTGCGATCGCAACTTGTATAGAAAATTTTGAGTACGACAAAGTTTTAAAGTTAATATCTCAAACAATATCACATGAATAACGACCTTCCTAGGACCGATCGCGGTAATATTTTAGTAGTTGACGACACCCCAGCTAATTTGCGACTGCTAGCCGGAATTTTGAATGGCAAGGGCTATAAAGTCCGCCCCGTACCTAGCGGCGAGTTAGCGCTTTCGGCGGCCAAAGGTATGCCTCCTGATTTAATTTTGCTGGATATTATGATGCCCGAAATGAATGGGTATGAAGTTTGCCAAAATATCAAAGCTGATGAACGAACTTGCGACATTCCGG
Organism: Microcoleus sp. Pol12B5; assembly: GCF_036701335.1. Classification (NCBI taxonomy): domain Bacteria; kingdom Bacillati; phylum Cyanobacteriota; class Cyanophyceae; order Oscillatoriales; family Microcoleaceae; genus Microcoleus; species Microcoleus sp. Pol12B5. Next base: position 47,173 of record NZ_JAUBQQ010000013.1, read on the forward strand.
TAATTTTTATTAGCGCAATTAATGACGTACTTGATAAGGTCAAAGCCTTTGCTGTGGGTGGGGTAGATTATATTACCAAACCTTTTCAGGTGGAAGAGGTGTTAGTGAGGGTAGAAACCCATTTAGCTATGTGCCAGTTGCGAAAAAAACTCCAACAGAAAAACAATGAACTTACAGTTACTTTAGACCAACTGCAAGCTACTCAGAATCAATTAGTGCAATCGGAAAAAATGGCCGCATTAGGGCAACTAATTGCAGGCATTGCTCACGAAATCAATACGCCGTTGGGGGCAATTCGGTCGTCTATTGGAAATATTACCAGCTTTTTGGATAACAATCTCGAAAGTTTGCCAGTTTTTTTTAAAGAACTGTCAGCCGAACGCCAGCAAGATTTCTTGCGTTTGATGTACAGTTCTAGTCAACAAAATTACTCTTTATCTACTCGAGAAAAACGGGTATTGAAAAAAGGCGTGAAGCAGCAACTCGATTCGGAAGGCATTGACAATTCTGACAGCATTGCTAGCATTTTAGTCAATATCGGATTACAAGGAAATTTGCAAGAATTCTTGTCGTTGCTCAAAGATCCTGACAGCGAAAATATTATCAAAACAGCCTACGACTTTGCTAGCATTCACAGAAGCGCCCGAACCATTGCTACCGCTACTGAGCGCGCTGCCAAAGTCGTCTTTGCCCTGAAAAATTATGCGCGTTACGATGTAAATGGGGAAAAAATACAAGTGAATATTACGGATGGAATTGAAACTGTATTAACTCTTTATCAAAACCAAATCAAGCAGGGTGTGGAAATTGTCAGAAACTATCAAGATCAATTGCCTGTGGTACTGTGTTATCCCGACGAACTCAATCAAGTTTGGACAAATTTAATTCACAATTCCTTACAAGCGATGGGCAATCAAGGAACTTTAACAATTGACGCGGTACAACAAGATACCAGCGTCTTGGTAAAAATTATTGACAGCGGTAAGGGGATTCAACCAGAGATTATTCCGAAAATTTTTGAGCCTTTTTTTACCACCAAACCTGCGGGAGAAGGCAGCGGGTTGGGACTGGATATTGCCAAGAAAATAATTGACAAACATCAGGGTAAAATTGATGTGGAGTCGATGCCCGGTAAAACAGCATTTACCGTGTCTTTGCCGATTAATTTAACTGAGTAGGTAAAGCGCCAGAGGCTGAAGTCTGGGGCTAAAATTTGCAGTCTACCCGCGCAGAATGTAGAATTTGGAAAACGGTGTACTGCCCATGCGGGTTCACCCTGCCATACTAAAGAAGGAAACTAGCGATGTCTAAATCAGCAATTTTGTGTGTGGACGATGAAGTAGGAGTGTTGGAAAGTCTGGAAATTGAACTGCAACAGGCATTTAACGGTAAATATCTTTGCGAATTTGCTGAAAGTGCTGCCGAAGCTCTGGAAATTATTGAAGAGCTATGTGAAGATGAGGTTAACATTTTAGTAATTGTCTCTGATTGGTTGATGCCGGGAATGAAAGGAGATGAGTTGCTGATTAAAATTCATCAAAAATATCCGCAAATTGTGACAGTGATGCTGACAGGACAAGCCGACAAAGAAGCAATCGAACGCACAAAAAATCAAGCAAATCTTCATGCTTTCATAGAAAAACCTTGGCGAAATCAAGAATTAATTGAAGCGATTAAGTCTGGTCTAGCAAATTTATGAAAAAACCAGTAATTATTTGTGTCGATGATGAGCAGACTATACTCGATAGTCTGGAAATAGACCTGCTGAAAGCTTTTGAAGATAAATATTTAATTGAAACGGCCCAAAGTGGCGAAGAAGCTTTAGAGTTGCTGGCAGAACTTTTAGCAGAACAGTATGAAGTTCCTGTGGTTATTTCCGATCATATCATGCCTAGTATGAAAGGAGACGAACTATTAAGGAGCGTTCATGCTATCTCGCCGAACTGTCTCAAGATCATGCTGACAGGGCAGGCTGATTTGGAGGCGGTAGCCAATGCTATTAACTATGCTAAATTGTACCGATATATACCTAAACCTTGGCAAGGTGATGACTTGAAATTAACTGTCACTGAGGCAATATATAGATATTTTCAAGATAAACAATTAGCTGAAAAACAAATAGAACTTCAGGAAATGAATCAGGAGTTGGTAAAATTAAACCGCAGGCAGGCCATGCTGATTGCCAAACTCCATGAAAACGAAAGTCGCTTGACGCAATATCTAGAAGCTATGCCATTGGGCGTGTGTGTACTTGATGCAAACGGGCAATCTTTCTACGCTAACCAGAAAGCGCGGGATATATTTGGCAAAGGCACTGTGCCGCATATTAATTCAGAGCAAAAAGCAGCAATTTATCAATTCTATAAAACCGGAACTAATCAGAGATGCCCCGTGGAAGAATTGCCAATTATGCGGGCACTTCGGGGCGAAAATGTGCGGACTGAGGGTGTAGAAATTCGTACAGCTAATAAGATTATTCCTGTAGAGAGTTGGGCGACTCCAATTTATGATTCTACAGGCGACATTTCCTATGCAATTATTGCTTTTAGTGACATAACTGAACGCAAGGAAGCTGAAGTGGCGCTAATTCAAGCTGAAGAGAAGTATCGCGGGATATTTGAAAATGCTCTAGAAGGTATTTTTCAGACGACGCCGGACGGACATTTTATCAGTGCGAATCCTGCTCTGGCGGAAATTTACGGCTACGATTCCGCGTCAGAATTGATAGAAAGTATTAATGATATTCAGCAGCAATTATATGTGAAACCGAACCGCCGTCAAGAGTTTCTGGCGCTGATGAAACAGCATGGTACTCTGTGTGAGTTTGAGTCTCAGATTTACTGTCGAGATGGCAGCATTATCTGGATTTCTGAGTATGCGCGCACAGTTTATGATGCTAACGGTGAAGTGCTTTACTATCAAGGTTTTGCTAAGGATATTAGTTTGCAAAGACAGGTGGAAGTGGAACGAATCAGGTTTACTAATGATTTAGAAAAAGCTTTGGCAGCTCAAGAAAAGTTAAATGAGGCACTGTCAGAAAGCAAAAGCCGATTGACTCAATTCCTGGAAGCGATGCCGGTGGGAATATTTGTTGTGGATGGTAAGGGTAAACCTTTTTACATGAATTCTTGGGGCGAAAGGATACTAGCCCAAGGTTTAATTTTTGATGGATGTACTGACCAATTCCCTGAAGCTTATCATTTTTACGACGCTGGAACTAATCAATTGTATCCGAGGGATAGCCAACCGATTGTTCGGGCGTTGCGGGGAGAATTTGTGCGTATGGACGATCTAGAAGTTCATGGGTCGGATCGGATTGTGCCGATCGAGGTTTGGGCGACTCCAATCTACGACGAACGGAAAAACATAGTTTACGCGATCGCAGCTTTTCAAGACATCACAGAACGTTTAGAGGTAGAAACCGAGCGCCGCCAATTCACAGACGAGTTACAAAAAGCTTTAGCAGCGGAAGAAAAATTAACAGATGCTTACGGGCGATTTGTGCCGCACGAATTTCTCCACTTTCTGGGATATGAAAGTATTCTGGAAGTCAAATTAGGCGATCAGGTACAAAAAGAAATGTCGGTACTGTTTTCAGATATCCGTGATTTCACTTCTCTTTCGGAAAGCATGAATCCCGAAGAGAATTTCCAATTTATTAATGGTTATTTGTCGCGCATGGAACCAGCAATTACTGACAATTTTGGTTTTATTGATAAATACATTGGCGATGCGATTATGGCGCTGTTTGATGGCAGTGCGGACCATGCTGTGAAAGCTGGAATTGCAATGCTACAAGAGCTTAACGAGTATAATATTAGTCGTAATCAGGTCGGTTCCCCGCCGCTGCAAATTGGCATAGGAATCAATACGGGTTCTTTGATGTTAGGCACGGTGGGCGGCCAAAGTCGGATGGACAGCACGGTGATTAGCGATGCGGTAAACTTAGCATCCCGCGTGGAAACTTTGACGAAAGAGTATGAAGTTTCGATGTTAATTACTCACAATACTTTTATACAGTTAAACGATTTTTATGATTTGAGGCTGATCGATCGCGTAACAGTTAAAGGCAAATCGCGAATGGTAACACTTTATGAAATATTTGCGGCAGATCCGCCAGATTTACGACAGAAAAAGTTAGAGACAAAGACAATCTTTGAGCAAGCTTTGGTACTATACAATAGTGACAAGTGTGGCGAAGCTATAAGATTGTTTTCGGCCTGCTTAGAAATCAACCCTAATGATAAGGTAGCTCAAATTTATATGCAGCGGTGTCTGAAAGGAGCGATCGCTCCTGCATAATACCATTTTAGAGTTGAGATTTGAGAATTGGGAATGATTTATGCCATAAGGGTTGGGAGTTTGCCTACAGTTGTATTCTTTTTGGAAACTGGTATCATCATTGTTTAGACAGGCAGGGAAACGCAAACTATGGTTTCTTGCTGCGGGAAACTTTCTATTTTAACTTCTCCTCCATGCAATTCTACAAGGCGTTGAACAATAGCCAGGCCCAATCCCAAACCTGCTTGTTGGTAAAGTTTGCGATCGAACTGCCTGTAAGCTTCTAGCTGGGCAATCTGATCGGCAGTCATGCCACGGCCTTGGTCTTTGACACACAGAAAAAAAGTCTTATTTTCCACGAAAGTGCTTAATAAAACAGGCGTTCCTTCTAATGAAAATTTGAAGGCATTGTCCAATAGTTCTTCAACAATTTTTGCGAGTCGGACAGAATCCATAGCTACCGAGGCATCTTGCAAGTTTAATTGTAAATCGTCTGTTCTATTCGCGTGTTTTGCTTGCTGCCGCGCTTTTTGACTAAGTAAAGATTTTACACAGATAAATTCGCTGTTTCGCATCTCCTTTAGCAGTTCGGGATTTGTGGCTGCTATCTCCAGTTCTGCATACAGTAAAAAGTTCTGAATCAGTCGATACAAACGATGGCCGGAAGTTTGAATTTGACCTATCATCTCTAAGATATCGGATTCCTCTAATACCTTATATTCTGACAAAATTAGCTCAGAAAAGCCCAGAATTGCATTCAAAGGAGTCCGCAATTCATGGGGCAGCGACATACTAATATTAGTGCGTAATTCGTCTAGGGTCTTTTGAGATTGTCGGCTAATTGTTTTTTGTTTTTCAAGTCTAATAGCAATGGCTTTGAGCAGTTCTTGCGGCGTACACGGTTTAGTAATGTAATCGTCAGCTCCCAGTTCCATGCCCGTGCGAACGTCAACTTTATCGGCTTTGGCTGTGAGGAAAATAAACGGAATTGTTGCAGTCAAGGGTTCGGAACGCAAAGCTTTGATGACGCCGTGACCGTCTACTTCCGGCATCATCATGTCGCACAAAATTAAATCCGGGATTTGTTCGATCGCCAATTTGATGCCGACTTTGCCGTTAATCGCTCCTATTCCTTCAAAATTCTCGGCTTCCAGCAACTCTAAAATATTCTCTCTAATCGCTTCTTCGTCTTCTATTACCAAAATCTTAGCCACGGTGATAGCTCCTTTTAGTTAGTAGTTTGTTGAAAAAATCTGGGTTCAGACACTTGATAAGTTTGTTTGTTAGGGGCTTAATTAATCGTTAAATGGCGGATATATATAGTTGATAATTCAGTTGTTATTGACTGGGATCGCAAATTAAAGGTAAGGTAATAGTGAAAGTTGTGCCTTTTCCTTCTTGACTGTCGATCGCGAGTTGGCCACCGTGAAGTTCCACAGCCCTCTTCACAATAGCTAAACCGAGACCTGTTCCCGAAATAGTGCCGACATTTGTAGCTCGGTAAAAAGTTTCTAAGATCCGCTCTCGATCGGCTTGCGGAATGCCAATGCCCTGGTCTTGAACTTGGAAAACAGCTTCTTTGTTTTGACAGTTGAGGTGCAAGGAAACTGTACTGCCGGCGGGGGAATATTTGATGGCATTTGAGAGGACATTTCCCAAGATTTGCTGCAGCAGTTTTTCATCCATTTGAGCCTCGCAGTTGCCGCCTTCATATTGAAAGGCGATCGGGTGTTGGTTGCTGTCGTTGAGCTGCTGCTCTTCTACCAGTTGACGGCAAAATTTTTCAAGGTTTAAGGAAACCGGTTGAAACTGCAAGGTATTGGCTTCGATTTTGCCAATTACGAGGATATCTTCTAATAACTCTGTCATGCGTTTAATTGCTAATTGAATCCGCACAAAATGAGTAGATTTTTTATCTTGGGGCCACTGAGAACTGTAATCTTGCAGCAATCCAGCGGAAAATTGAATGGTTGTCAAAGGTGTGCGGAACTCATGGGAAACCATTGTGACAAATTTAGCTCGCAGTTCAGAAAGTTCCTTTTCTCGTGCGAGGGCTTTGAGAATTTCCGCTTCTGCTCGTTTGCGATCGCTAATGTCACGGGCTTCCGCAATCAGCAGCAAAACTTGTCCTGTTTCATTTTTAACAGGTTTCAGTGAGAAATCAACTGTCATAATTTGGTCACTTTTGCCTAACAAGTCGATTTCGCTGCGGAAAAACTCGCCGCGACTTGCTTTGCCGATCGCGCATTGCAATTGTTCGGAAACCTGTGGCGACTGGGCCCAAATCGCCATTTCCCAAATCGGGCGACCCACAATACCCTCCGATCGCAATCCGGAAAAATCGAGGGCTGTCTCGTTGACTTCCAGCACAATTCCTTGGGGAGTCAGCAGCTTGGTTAGCTGAAACGAAGAGTCAAAAATCGCCCGAAAGCGGCGCTCGCTTTCCCGCAGCATTTGAAATGTTTGAGATCGTTCGATCGCATAGCGGATCGTCCGCACTAATAATTGAGTAGTAATTTGACCTTTAACAATATAGTCTTGAGCTCCCAAGCGAACTGATTCGAGGGCGATCGCCTCATCGTCCAAGCCTGTCATTACCACCATTGGCACATCAGGAGCAACTTCTCGCAGGCGAGTTAGCGTTTCCAAACCGCGGCTGTCGGGCAAAGAAAGGTCAAGCAAAACGACATCAAAGGGTTGTTTACACAGTTGTGCGATCGCTTCATGCAGGAACTCAACAGACACCAGTTCCCACTCGACGCCGACAGATACTTCTAACAGTTCTGCAAGCAAATCAGCATCAGCAGGATTGTCTTCTACTAACAGAATCTTAATCCACATAACTTAGACGTTTTTGACTATAAAATTTTTACTCTACCAATCTTAGGTTAAACTTTTTTCCTTTCCCTTACCATTTTCAACTTGAAAATTATTATTTGGGAACTGTCACTACCACCAGCCACCAATCCTCAATCCATCTCACCAGCTTAGCGACTTGACTAAAATCGATAGGCTTAGTGATGTAGCATCGGGCTGACAGGGCATAAGACTTGAGCATCTCTTGAGCGGCTGCTGAGGTTGTCATTCGATTTTAGATTTTAGATTTTAGATTTTGGATTTTGGATTGACTTGCGCGAGATAAATTGGGGGGCTTGAGGATTTTAGATTTTAGATTTTGGATTGATTCCACGGATAAATCTGGGGGCTTGTACCATCAAGAAATTCGCTTGTCATAATTACCACCGGAATCATTTTTAACTTGAGTGTTGAGTTGATTTATATCAATGTTTTTAACCTGTTTTTTAGGCAAAATCAAGTTAAGCAGAATTAAATTAGACCTAGCAGGCGAACCGAAAAGCCTGCTTTATTCAATAAACTCTTGCTGGTACCATATTTTCTACTATTTGCAACTTGTTAAAAATTGGCTGGACGCCAGCTTTTATAAACCCCATTCAGCCTCGCTGAGCAAATAATCCACCAGCAGGATTTCCATAGGTTAAAAATTTTTAGAGCATTCATAAGCAAAGCATCTGTTCGTTTAATTTAGAGGAAGTTTGACGACTGCCAGCCAGAATTCCTCAATTAACCTGACTACTTTAGTAAATTCAACGAAATCTACAGGCTTTGTTATGTAACAGTTGGCGTGGAGGGAGTATGACTTAAAAATATCTTCGGGCGCTGCTGAAGTGCTGAGAATCACTACAGGAATTAATTTTAACTTTGGGTCAGTTTTAATTTCTTCTAGCACTTCAATACCGCTTTTTTTCGGCAGATGCAAATCGAGCAAAATCAAATCGGGACGAGGTACCCTGAGATAAGGTTCTTTTCGGCGCAAAAACTTGATTGCTTCTACTCCATCCTCCACAAAATGCAAGTTATTCAATATTTTACCCTGACTGAGGACTTCTATTGCCAAATCGGCATCGCTGGGAGAATCCTCAATCAGCAAAATCTCTATAGGTCTAACAGTGCTTCGATCGCTCATAACCGGCGTATCCCTTTGAGTATAAAAACAAAATTGAATTTTGAGGCTTCAGGTACTAATTATAGGAATAGTAAAGTAAAAAGTCGCTCCTTTTCCCTCCTGAGATTCCACCCATATCCGACCGCCGTGGCGTTCAACAATGCGCTTGCACATTGCCAAACCTATGCCAGTACCGGAATATTGGCGGCGGGAGTGCAGGCGCGCAAAAATGATAAAAATGCGATCGGCATACTGCGGATCAATGCCAATGCCGTTATCGCGGACACTGAACACCCATTCGCTCTCTTGCCTACGGGCAGCGATATGAATCAACGGGATATCTTGGCGACAAAATTTGATGCTGTTGGCGACCAAATTTTGGAATAATTGCACCAGTTGAAATTCATCCGCCATCACGGTTGGCATCACGTCGCAGGTGATTACAGCTTTTGTTTCGGCGATCGCAATTTGCAAATTGCACATAGTTTGCTTAACCACAGCGTTGCAGTCCGCCTGCTCAAACTCCTGACCCCTCGTTCCCAGGCGTGAATACGCCAACAAATCGTTAATTAACTGCTGCATTCTCGTGGCGCCATCGACAATATAATGAATATACTTATCTGCGCGATCGTCCAAATTTCCTTGATAGCGCTGGGCAAGCAATTGAGTGTAACTGGTAACGGCTCGGAGCGGTTCTTGCAAATCGTGGGAAGCCACATAAGCAAATTGTTCTAATTCCTCGTTGGAACGCTTCAAATCTTCTGTAAGTTGCAGCATTTGCTGCTCTGCTTCTTTGCGGCTTGTAATATTGTAAACCAAGGAACAACAAGACAGCAGATTACCCTGGGAGTCCATGACTGGACTGGTAGACATATCAGTCCAAATATCTTTGCCATCCTTGCTTTTGAATTTAAATTCGTGTTGTTCACGAATACCTTGCTTGCGTCGCTCGACATTATCAATAGCTTGTGGCTGTTCCGCTTTGTCCATGAAATCAAAAAGCGATCGCCCGAACATTTCTAATTCATTATAGCCGAGCATTCGCGCCATTGCGTGGTTCACGTAAGTCGTGAGACCATTACTATCAATTACCCAAATGCCTTCTTCTGCTAATTCAACTATTTGTCTGTACTTGAATTCACTTTCCTGCAAAGCTGTTTCAGTTAGTTTGCGCTCGGTGATATCTTTCATAAAACAGTGGTTGCCGTTAAATATTCCTTGTTCGTCCCAAGCTTTTACCATTGTTACTTGCTTGTAAAAAAACGAGCCATTTTTGCGGACCCCTCTAGCTTCTACTTCTACTTTGCCAGAAATGACCATTTCCTGATAAGCTGAGAGCATCATCTCAACATCGCCCGGATGTACGGTGAGCTGCCATTTCATGCCAAGCATTTGTTCCGGTTCGTAACCGCATTTATGAGCGTAAGCTCGGTTAACCTTCACGTAGCGCCCCTCAATATCTAGCCGTGAAATGCCTTCCACCGCATTTTGCATGGCACTGGTTAGGTCACGCAGTTCTTTTTCAGCTTGTTTGCGATCGCTAATATCCTGACCGATACCCAAAAAACCGTTAATATTTCCGTTACTATCAAATAAGGCAGTCACCGACAGCAGCACCGGAAACCGCGAACCATCTTTGCGAATGTAAGTCCATTCATTTTCGTCAGCGATTTTCCGGGACGGCAAGGCAAATAATACTTGAATTCCCGGCTCTATTTTCACTCCCCATTCTTGAGAAAGAACTTCAGCTCTTTGAGCGACCTCCAGAGGCTCGTGAATTATTGCTAGCGTGACTTTTCCGACCACTTCTTCTAGCGAATAACCTAAAAGTTGCTCTGCCGCCCGATTAAATGTTTTAATTGTACCGTTGGGATCTGTAGAAATAATTGTGTAGTTAGCGCTATTAAGAATTGCATTTTGCAGTTGCGTCAATTCCAACAAAGTGAGCGCAATTTTTTCCCGGTAGGCTATTTCTTTTTGCAATTGGTGGTTAGAAATTTCGATTTGAGCAGTGCGCTCAGCAACTCTGTGCTCCAGAGTTTCATTGAGCAGTCGATTTTCCTCTTCGACCTGCTTGCGTTCTGTAATATCAGTAATAGTACACACATAATTTTTAACCTCCCCATTTTCTCCGATTTGACCGACAGATTGACCGAATACCCAACTGATTTGAGTGTGATGAATGCCTTGAAAGCGGTACTCAGATTTAAATGGCAATTTCTCATGCGCGGCGCTATACCATTCAGAAAAAACCCGATCGCGGTCGTCTGGATGAATGCCTTGCAACCACCCTTTGCCCAAAGCTTCATCACAGGTAATTCCCGAAATTTGACACCAGCGCTCGTTGACATACAAGCAGTCTCCTCCAGCATCTGCATAAAATATTCCCACCGGCGAAGCTTCAGTTAAAGTTTGATAGCGAGCTTCCGTTTCTCGGCGTTCAATTATTTCTTTTTGCAGTATTGAATCGATCATCCCTAATTGAGTTGGACTCAGGAGAGTTAATGCTTGGGGAACGAAAGGGATTAATGCAAATGCGGTGTAACCAGAAATCGCGGCGGTAATAATTTTTAGAATGCCAGAAACCCAATAAACAGGATGCCAAAGCGTCCAAACTTCCATTATATGAGTAGTGCCGCAAGAGATAATAAAGGCTGCAAGCAGCCAAAAGATGTTGCGGAAGGGCAAGTCTTTTCGCTGACCGATAAAATAATAAATTAACGAGAGGGGTATTGAATAGTAGGCCAGGGCAATGATAGAGTCTGACACTATGTGGAGCGCGACTAGCTCTCGCTGCCAAAGGTAACAGTAGCCTTGAGGAATATAATTCCCGGTGAATAACAACTGATTTAAAAAATTCCAAATCATAAATCGAATGAGTAATCGGGAATGGGTAATCGAGAATTGGTAATTGGTAATTGGTAAGCGGGAATTGGTAATTGGTAATTTAATCCAATGACTTATAACCTATCTCAAATTTTTGAAATATACAGCCTTGGACCCAGCGGGCGGTAAAAACCCCGTTTCTGGCTAGATGCCTCATTGCCAAACCGAATATTGTCGTAGGGAACTGGTTTTTCTTCCGTAAGCCTTAATATAGCAATTCTCAATGATTCGCGATGTGTAGCGAGCTCTAGGTTGGGTAGAACGAAGTGAAACCCAATATTCCGATTTTAGATTTTAGATTTTAGCTTTTCCTTCCTTCTTCCTTCTTCCTTTTCCTTCTTCCTTCTTCCTTCTTCCTTCTTCCTTCTTCCTTCTTCCTTTTTCTTCTTCCTTCTTCTATAAAAAATGGGGCGAGCTCGAAGCCCGCCCCACCAAAAATTATGCTGCTGCTATTAACCCAACAGCGCCTGAGCCTTAGCTACCACATTATCAACGGTGTAGCCAAACTTTTCTAAAGCAACGGGGCCCGGTGCAGAAGCGCCGAATCTGTCAATACTGAGGCTATCGCCTTCAGAACCCAAATAACGTCCCCAGCCGAAGCTAGAACCTGCTTCAACTGCCAACCGCTTAGTAACAGCTTTCGGCAGTACAGATTCGCGGTAAGAGGCATCTTGTAAGTCGAACAATTCCCAGCAAGGCATCGAAACTACGCGCACTTTATTGCCTGCAGCGCGCAATTTTTCAGCGGCATCAACGCAGAGGTAGGTTTCGCCGCCGGTGCCGATTAAAATGATGTCGGGAGTGCCCCCGTCGTCGGACAAAATGTAAGCACCTTTGGCTGTTCCTTCGATCGAGCTTCCAGCCAAGTTAGGCAAGTTTTGGCGCGACAAAGCCATTAAAGTTGGGCGGGTGCGGCTTTCAACTGCCACTTTGTAAGCGCCGGATGTTTCATTACCATCCGCAGGGCGCATTACCAACAAATCGGGAATTACTCGCAGAGAAGCGATGGTTTCCACGGGTTGGTGAGTGGGGCCGTCTTCGCCCAAGGCTACGGAGTCGTGAGTCATTACATAAATAACTCCAGCTTCCGATAGTGCAGAGAGGCGAATTGCTCCCCGCATATAGTCAGCAAATACCAAGAAAGTAGCGCAGTAAGGAATTAAACCGCCGTGCAGTACCATACCGTTCGCGATCGCACCCATGGCGTGTTCCCGCACACCAAAGCGCAGGTTACGTCCTTCGTACTGACCTTTTTGGAAGTCTTTTTCACCCTTGAGCAAAGTCATGTTAGAAGATGCCAAGTCAGCGGAACCGCCGATCAGTTCAGGTAACACACCTGCCAAAGCATTCAAACATTTTCCAGAATGATTCCGAGTCGAATCGGCTTTATCTTCTGCCTTGTATGTCGGCAAAACTTTATCCCAACCTTCAGGAAGTTTGCCGGCAACGCTGCGCTCATATTCTGCTGCTTCTGCAGGATATGCTGCTTTATAAGCATCAAAAGCTTTCTGCCATTCTTGCTCAGATTGAGCACCGCGATCGACTGCTTTGCGGAAGTGTGACAAAGCATCATCAGGAATCTCAAACGGTGCGTGTTCCCACTTCAAGAAATCACGAGTTGCTTTCACTTCATCGGTACCCAAAGCAGCACCGTGAGAACTGTAAGAATTGCGCTTGTTAGGAGAACCGTAACCAATAACTGTGCGGACTTTAATCATGGACGGTTTGTCCGTGACTTTTTTGGCTTCTTCAATAGCTTTGTGAACTGCTTCTAGGTTAGTATCTTCGTCTAGAGCGGTATTGTCTACTGTAATGACGTGCCAATTGTAAGCTTCAAAACGCTTGCCCACATCTTCAGTAAAGGCCAAGCTTGTGTCGCCTTCAATAGAAATGTGATTGTCATCGTACAAGGCAATTAATTTGCCGAGTCCGAGGTGTCCGGCCAAAGAACAAGCTTCGCCAGAAATGCCTTCCATGTGGCAGCCGTCACCCATGATGACATAGGTGTAGTGGTCAACAATTTTATGGTCGGGCTTGTTAAACTTAGCAGCGAGGTGAGCTTCTGCCATTGCCAAACCGACGGCATTAGCAATTCCTTGTCCGAGGGGGCCGGTGGTAACTTCTACGCCTTCGGTGACGAAGTTTTCGGGGTGTCCGGGGGTTTTGGATTCCCACTGACGAAATTGCTTGATGTCGTCGAGGGTGACGCTATCGTAGCCGGTCAAGTACATGAGGGCGTACTGTAGCATACAGCCGTGGCCGGCGGAGAGGACGAAGCGATCGCGATTAAACCACTTGGGGTTTTTGGGGTTGAACCGCATGAACCGATCCCACAGCACAAAAGCCATAGGGGCAGCGCCCATCGGCAGTCCCGGGTGTCCTGATTTTGCTTTTTCTACCGCATCGATGGCCAAAAAGCGGATAGAGTTGATGCAGAGTTCTTCGAGTGATTGGGTTGCAACAGCCATAATTCTGGTTTTTATATGTTAAGAGAGAGTGTGTGTGGTCGATTCTGACAGAGGTGCGATGAGCCGAGTTCGATCGCTCGCGTTTCTGCTGTTCAGTTTCTATGGAACTGCCGTGAGGCTGCACTACATATCATCTCACCTGTTGCGATCGACAGACAACTTAATTTTTTAATGTTTCGGTCGCTTTGTGCAGTCGATAACAATAGTTGTCTGTTGTCTGTTGACTGTTGACTGTTGGGGAGAGGGAGTAGGAGGGATGGAGAGGATAGAAGACTTCCGTCAGGATTAAAACCTTACTGACCTTCTGCATCTGTCGATCGCCAGTGTGTCTGGATTATCTGACAAATTGGTCTATGTTGACCAGTTATGATAGAGTTTGGTGTTTCTGACATTTTGCAGCTCGATCGCGAACAGGCAAGATGCCTGTTCCACAAAGAGTGAATTTTCTTGTAGGGCGTTGTTTTGAGCAACGCCCGATCGCACGATCGCCAGAATAGTGCAAGATGTCAGATATTTGTAATTTTAATCAGGCAATAACTAATGACTCTCAGTGAAGCCGAAGTCCGCAGTCAAAAAGTAGACGAACTGCGATCGCAAGGCATAGAACCGTATCCCAGTGAATCCTACGCGCGATCGCACACAGCCCAACAAGTTCGCGAAATATTTAGTCAGCCGGGAAAAGAACTCCAAAACGGAGAAAGTGACCCCGAAGAAATTTCCCTGCGATTAGCCGGCCGCATCACTTCCAAGCGAGACAGCGGCAAAATTGGTTTCATCGATTTAAAAGACGCCACAGACAAAATTCAACTCAAAATCGAGAAAGCAATTGTCACCGGCGAAGTCGGTTTGAGCTTTGAACAAATTAAAAAATTGCTCGATGTCGGCGATTTTGTCGGCGTCGAAGGTATCGGCTGCCGCACCCCCAGGGGAGAACTTTCTATTTTAGTGAGGGAATTAAAGCTTTTATCAAAAGCTACTATTCAATTTCCCGATTCTTATTATGGAATTAACGACCCCGAAGTTTGCCGCCGTCACCGCGAAATGGATTTGGCAAGCAACCAAGATGCGCTCAACCGTTTTATGCTGCGAAGCCGCATCGTTCAAAGCATCCGTTCCTATCTCTGGCAAGCCGATTTTTACGAAATAGAAACCCCGACACTGCAAGCTATTTACGGCGGTGCTGCTGCTAAGCCATTCATCACTCACCACAATGCTTTGGAAGTAGATTTGTATTTGCGAGTGGCTCCAGAATTATTCTTAAAAAGAGCCATTTGCGGCGGTTTCGAGCGAGTATTTGAACTAGGGAAAGCATTTAGAAATGAGGGCATTGACAGCACGCACAATCCAGAGTTTACATCTTTGGAAGTTTACCAAGCTTATGCTGATGTTTTCGATATTTTAGGAGTTGTCGAAGACGTGATATGTTTCGCAGCGGCGGCGGTATTTGGGGATGTCAAAGAAATTGAAAATCAGGGGGAAACCATTAGTTTAGAACGCAAGTTCGACTACAGCGAAAAATATCCCGGTTTCAGCGGCAAACACTGGCAAGTGAAAACGATGGTAGAAGCTGTCAGAGACGAGTTTGGGCTGGATTTTGACAGTTTGGACTTGGAAAGTGCGATCGACTCTGCAACCAAGTTAGAATTGCACCTGTCTAAGTTAGAACAACAGAGTTTAGGCTACGTGCTCTATGCAGTTTTTGACAAATTAGTTGTTCCCAAACTCATTCAACCTACATTCATCATCGACTACCCTGTTGAAGTCAGTCCCTTAGCAAAAGGACATCGCAGCAAGCCGGGATTTGTAGAACGTTTCGAGCTGTTTATCAACGGTACAGAATACTCGAACGGATTTTCAGAATTGAACGATCCGAAAGAACAAAGAAAGCGGTTTGAGGAACAGTTAGCACAGAAAAATGCCGGCGATGACGAAGCGCATCCAATGGATGAAGATTTTATCCAAGCGCTATCTTTGGGAATGCCTAACTGTGCCGGAATGGGTATCGGTGTAGACAGATTGGTGATGCTTTTAACTAATACTCAAAGCATCCGAGATGCCGTCATGTTCCCGACAATGCGGCCGGTCAAAGATTGATTGGAGTAGGTTTTTTGCAGATGTCTAATAAGTACATGGGGATTTTTTAACCGCAGATATCAGCGGATTAACACAGATAAACGCAGATGGAATTTCATCTGCGTTTATCTGCGTTTACCTGCGGTTAAAACAACATTTTTAAGATCACCGCATAAATGAACCGACAACACCGTTCATATCTTCAGCCAAAGGATTTCCCAAAGCCTTAAACTTCCACTCGCCGCCTTCTCGATAGACTTCTCCCATCAACATATTTAATTTTCCTTCATAAGATGGGTCATTTGACAAGCGATAGCGAGCTATTTCTTTCCCGGCGGCATCTACAGCCCTCACGAAAGCATTTTGTACCAGGCCGAAATGCTGTTTTCTCTCTTTTCCATCGTAAATATTTACGCCCAAAATAATTTTGTTATATTCGGCTGGCAAAGAACTCAGTTTCACCACTATTTGTTCGTCGTCTCCGTCTCCAGCCCCCGTGAGATTGTCGCCTGAGTGAACAACTGTTTTGTCCTTTGACTCCAAATGAGAGTAATAAATTACATCCTCTTTGTAGTTCTTTATTTTGCCATTTTCTCCCAGCAGCATAGCGTAGGAATCTAAATCAAAATTGGCACCGCTGCTTCGACCGAAAAGACCTTTTTTAGCTTGGGCAACATCCCAGCCCAAACCCATTGTCAATCTGGATAAGTCGTATTCGCTTTTGCTGAGAACGATCGATTGCCCTTTTGTCAAGTTGATAGCCATAGTTTTGAGATTTTGTAAGGTTTATGGTGAAGTTGAATGATTGCCCTAAGCTAGCATTTTGTTTGGCTGCAAAAGCTGTTTCTAGGGTAAGAGATTTTTGATTCGTGCTGATTTTACCCAATGTGGATATTCGGCTGTCAACAAATCGTATAATTCCTCATCGGCAATATGTTCTGGGTCTTCTAAACTGAAGAAATCGGCGTTGTCTAGGTAGCGATCGCCCATTTCGTCAAGCTGTTCTAAAAAGCTAAAATCGCTCGCTACGGCTCTTGCTAACCACCCGCGAGCTCCCTTACTTTTGACATCTTTCTGCGACTTGCCGATCGCCATAAACTGCCAAAATATCGGCTCGTAAGACGACCATTGTAGCTGCTGCTTGGTTTCCGATTCGTCAGCAGTGGCTCCATCCGTGACAAACATCACGTATACAGGTCGATCGGCTTTAATAGCTGCGTAGCGCCTGCTACCGCGAGCGTCAGGAAAATAGAAATTTCTAATTTCTTTCATTACTTTACCGTAGTAAGTACCTCCTTCTAAAGGATACGGTTGCAGTATATTGTGGATGAAGTTTGAGAAATTGTCGATCGACATTTCACCGGGATTGTGGGGGTTGACTCCAAACAGAAATATGTCGATTGATCCGTTGTCATCCAACCGACACCCCAAAGCCAAAATCTTCTCTGCCAAACGCTGAATTTTTCCTGAACGGTATAGGGAAGACATAGAAGCAGAAATATCGAGGCAAAGCGCTACTTGAGCATTGTGATTTGTGAGATTTGCTTTCTTGAGCGAGATATCGGCTTTCTTCGCGAGATTAAAAATGTGCGGCGCTTTCTCCTCAAGCTTTTTGTCTAACGCTATAGCTTTCTGACTTTTGTGGCTATCTTCAATAACTGGTAATTTAGGCAATTCTACTGTACGTTGTGCTGGTTTTTCTTGCTGTTGAATCTCAGAATGATACTTATCAACAAAACTCTGCAACCCTGCTTTATATCCTTGCCCTACGGCCTGAAATCTCCAAGCTGCATCTTTTTTATACAACCGTCCAAACTCGATCGCGGTTTCTTCAGAAAAAGCTTCGGTTAAATCATACCGCGCTAGTTCGCTGCCTGTTTGGCGATCGTACAATCGGATAAAAGCATTTCTGATTTGGCTGAAATTTTGATGTTTAGCTTGTGCGTCGTGAATCGTGACCACAAAAACCATTTCTTCAACAGCAGCCGTTACTTTTTCCAAGTCTACATCAATTGTCTCGTCATCCCCTTGAGTTTGACCAGTTTGATTATCTCCCGAATGGGCGATCGCTCCGTCCGGCGACTGCGAGTTATTGTAAAATACAAAGTATCTTCCATCGGGAATCTTGCCGTCCGCACCTAATGCAAAAACAGAGGCATCGATATCGCAGCTTTGCGGGTTTGAGTTCGGTAAGTTTAGTTCAGTTGCTATTTCCCACCCCAGGGCGATCGCAACTTTTGTTAAACTTGGAGATGTTTTAGAAAGATTAAATCTTTCGCCCTTCTTTAATTGAATTCCCATCTGGTTTATCACCTCATGAGTCTGATTGCTTAAAATCGAGGGAAACATTCCTGCTTCCGAATTTCCCCTCGATTTATTTAGCTGGGAGCGATCGCCTTTTTATGCGGCATACTTATCTACAAAGCTTTGCAAGCCGGAATTGTAGCCTTCTCCTACAGCTTGAAACCTCCACTCGCCGTCTTTCTTGTAAAGTCTGCCAAACTCTACCGCTGTCTCCCGAGAAAAATCCTCGTCTAAATCGTACTTCATTACCTCTGTGTTAGTAGTAGTGTCGTAAATCCTGATAAAAGCATTCCGCACTTGACCGAAGTTTTGCCTTCTCGATTCTGCTTCGTGGATAGTTACCACAAACACAATTTCTTGCACCGCCGGATCGACTTTGCTTAAATCGACTGTAACGGTTTCATCATCGCCAAATCCTTCTCCAGTTCTGCTATCTCCCAGATGTATTACAGAAGTGTCCGGCGACTCCTTGTTGTTGTAGAAAACAAAGTATTTTTCGCCGGGAATTTTGCCCGTAGCCCCCAACATAAACACGGAAGCATCTAAGTCAAACGCTGTGCCGGTATCTGTAGCATTGGTATCCCATCCCAAACCAATCCCGGCATTTTTTAGCCCCGGTGCTTCTTTCGATAGATTGATTCTCCCGCCTTTTTCCAAATTGATAGACATTCGCCCTCCTATTCACAACATCACTGGCGTTACTACTAGCAATTATATCAAGTGTTATAGTAAGTTGACAATTTGCTTTTGGTACTCGTCCTCTGTGATTAGTTCGTGGGTATTTTCCACTCTGTCTAAAAACACGATTCCATCTAAATGGTCGTGTTCGTGTTGAAAAATTCGGGCCACAAAGTCTGTCAATTCTTGTCGGTGGAGTTTGCCGTCTCTACTGGTGTATTCTATCTCGATCGCCCTACTTCTCGGCACCAACCCTCGAATCCCCGGAATGCTCAAACAGCCTTCCCAGTCTTTGACTGTCTCTGTTGATGCAGCCACAATCCGGGGATTAATCATCGCTGTGGGTTCCATGTGGGGTGCTTGGGGATAGCGCAGATTGGGACGGGATGCGACGATGAACAGACGATCGGACTGAGCCGCTTGAGGGGCGGCAATCCCCACTCCGTTTGCCTGCTGTACTGTACAGATTAAGCTGTCAATCAATTGTTGAATGCGATCGTCCTTAATATTCTCGACAACTTGCGACGGGCGGCGCAGCACAGGATTTCCTAATTGTGAGATTTGTAAGAGTTCTGCCATATTAATTAGTCATTGGTAATTGCTAATTGGTAACAACTGCCAACCGTCAACCGTCAACCGTCAACCGTCAACAGATTATTGAACTTTTTGAACAGGCAAACTCCCCGGTTTAACAGTCAAATTAACTATTTGCCCGTTGCGGTTAATTTCCATTTGCAACAGCCCGCCAACCTTAGCATTTTGCACGAACTCCTGAACAGCTTCCGACTGAATAATCGGCTGATTATTAATTTTTTGAATCACATCTCCAGCCCGCAAACCTGATGCTGCTGCGGGAGAATTAGGAACAACGCTAACAATAGCCACACCCCGATCGACTGCAACTCGCAGACTGCTGGTAGCATTGCTGTTAATTTGCTCCTTAACATCGGGAGTCAGCGTCGCCATTTCAATACCCAAATAAGCGTGTTCGACTTTCCCCGTCGAAATCAGTTCCTTCGCCACCTGTTGCGCCGCCTGAATGGGAATCGCAAACCCCAATCCTTGAGCACCTTGAATAATCGCCGTATTCATGCCAATAACTTGTCCCGAAGCATTCAGCAGCGGGCCGCCGGAATTCCCCGGATTAATTGCAGCGTCTGTTTGAATAAAACCGATCCGCTTGTCGGGTACGCCCACATCGGTACTCGATCGCCCCGTAGCGCTAATAATTCCCGCAGTTACGGAATTGTCCAAACCCAAAGGATTGCCGATCGCGATCGCCCATTCCCCAGACAACAGCTTATCCGAATTGCCGATCGGCACCACAGGCAGATTATTCGCCTCAATCTTCACGACAGCCACATCCGTCACCTTATCCGCCCCCAACACCCGCCCCTGAAAGCTGCGGCTGTCCTTGAGAGTTACATTTACTGTATCGGCTCCCTCTACAACGTGAGCGTTAGTGAGAATCACACCGTCGGCACCGATGACAAAACCCGAACCAGTGCCCCGTTCGATCCCGCCCCGGCCGCCCGAATTCGGTTCTATGCCAAAAAAATCTTCCGGCGACAGCCCTCTATTTCCCGGTTTCACCCGGCGCGAAGCATCGATCCGAACCACTGCCGGCCCAACTTTTGCCACCGCAGCCACAATAAAATTCACATTAGTCCCGTCGCCCG
Organism: Microcoleus sp. Pol12B5; assembly: GCF_036701335.1. Lineage (NCBI taxonomy): Bacteria > Bacillati > Cyanobacteriota > Cyanophyceae > Oscillatoriales > Microcoleaceae > Microcoleus > Microcoleus sp. Pol12B5. The sequence goes on from NZ_JAUBQQ010000013.1 coordinate 67,506, forward strand.
ACAAGGAAGCAGGTGGCAAGACTTTGCTAACTCGATCCTTTGTATTAGGAGGCAGTTGCAATTTCGGTTCCAGCGCCCTTTGTCCAGAATCGCCAGAATTTGCACGAAATTGAGAAACCGTCAGACGATCGCCCAACATGGCGGCCCCGGCTCCCGTTACCAGCAGCAATATGTAAATTGCCGGTTGCTTCCAAAATTTGCCAGTAGAACTCTTCATTGCCATGTTTTAAGGCTTTCCTGCCAAATCTAAATATTTGCTGAACAGCTCCCCGATACCTGGTTTGGACTGCAGAGCCGCCAAATTTTTGGGCGATGGCGTCCCGCCCTCGCCCGTGCTACGGCAGACTCCCTTAAACTTTAGCATCTGAGGACTAAACTCTCTAGAGTAGAATTAATATCTTGAATGCCGATCGGCAGAGGTGAGCAGTGGACATTCCCCTCGAAAGTCTGTGGAATCAGATACTTGAACGTCTCCAGGTACAACTGAGCAGACCTAGCTTTGAGACGTGGATCAAAACTGCTAGGGCGGAACAACTCGAAAATAACTGTTTGATCGTCAGCGCCCCCAACCCCTTTGCTCGCAATTGGTTACAAAAATATTACAGAGAAATCCTTGCCGATGCAGTCGCAGAAATTCTGGGCTATCCCGTAGACATTTACTTGACAATTGCGGGGGGAAACGAAACAGGCGGCAGCAGCGACTCGGCCATAATTTGGCCCTCCCCCATCGCGGATATCCAGGAAAGTCACTCGCTTCACCCCCCCAAACCCGCCAATTTAAACCCGAAATACCTCTTTTCCCGCTTTGTCGTCGGTTCCAACAACCGCATGGCTCACGCGGCTTCCCTCGCGGTAGCCGAGTCTCCGGGCCGAGAATTCAATCCCCTATTTTTGTGCGGTGGCGTCGGTTTGGGCAAAACTCATTTGATGCAGGCGATCGGTCATTATCGCTTGGAAATTGACCCCAACGCCAAGATTTTTTACGTTTCTACTGAGAAATTTACTAACGATTTAATCGCCGCCATTCGCAAAGACAGTATGCAAACTTTCCGCGATCATTATCGGGCCGCAGATGTTTTATTAATAGATGACATCCAATTTATTGAAGGCAAAGAATACACTCAAGAAGAATTCTTTCACACTTTTAATACTTTGCACGAAGCCGGGAATCAAGTAGTTTTAGCTTCAGATCGCCCGCCGCAACAAATCCCCCGCCTGCAAGAGCGTTTGTGTTCCAGATTTTCGATGGGATTAATTGCCGACATTCAATTGCCAGACTTGGAAACTCGGATGGCAATTTTGCAGAAAAAAGCTGAGTATGAAAATATGCGGCTGCCGCGAGATGTGATTGAATACATTGCTTCTAGTTACACTTCCAACGTTCGGGAATTAGAAGGTGCTTTGATTCGGGCGGTAGCATATCTTTCAATTACTGGTTTGCCGATGACTGTGGAAAATATCGCCCCGGTTTTGAATCCGCAAAGTGAAAGTGTAGAGGCAACCCCAGATGCAGTAATTGCAGTTGTGGCTGAGGAGTTTGATGTTTCTGTTGAAGATTTGAAAGGTATTTCCCGGAGGCGAGAAATTAGTCTCGCCCGTCAAATAGGGATGTATTTAATTCGGCAGCATACTGGTTTAAGTTTGCCCAAAGTTGGCGAAGTGTTTGGCGGCAAAGATCACACGACTGTGCTTTACAGTTGCGACAAAATTGCTCAGTTGCGGAACACTGACCCGAATTTGGCTCAAACTTTGCGTCAGTTGAGCGATCGAATTAACGCTGTCAGCCGCAAAAGTTAATTTGAAGTCAGTTGTCTGTTGACAGTTGTCAGTTGTCGGTTGACAGTTGTCGGTTGACAGTTGTCAGTTGTCACATCAATGACTCAGTTGTCAGTTGTCAGTTGTTATCACTCAACGCCGTCAACAGTCAACAGTCAACAGTCAACAGTCAACAGTCAACAATTCCCATTCCCAATTCCCAATGCCCCATAATAGACAATCTTGCCTGTGGAAAAACCTGTGGAAAATTGGCCCTCCGTTTGTGGAAAACTTTACTCGATCGCCCGAAACAGCTTTTGCACAAAAAAGGGCGATCAACCGCACCAGCTTTTCCACAAGTTTTCCACAGGTATTTCTTACCTATAAGTTACGCCCAGCAAGCAGTTAGCTTTTTTTTCCACAGTTTCCACAGGGCGATCGACACAAAAATAATTCAATAAATTAAAAAATACTAGCGATCCCTACACACCCTACACACATAGTTCGCGACGCGCGCTGACTTCAGAAACCCGGTTTCTACCAAGCTTTCTCGTTTTTACAGACAAAATTTTGCCTAGACACGCAGTTTCTAGCCCCATGCTTAAGCCCTACACACAGAAAAACCGACCCGCCGGCTTTCTGTGATACCATTTGTTTCTGTTTCAAATCCGGTTAATTAACCTTCCTACAATGAAATTGGTTTGCACCCAAAGTGACCTCAACGCCAACCTCTCGTTGGTAAGTCGGGCCGTTCCCTCCCGCCCGACACATCCGGTACTAGCCAACGTGCTCTTAGTAGCGGATGAGGAAAATCAGCGGGTTAGCTTGACAGCTTTCGATCTCAGTTTGGGCATTCGCACCAGCTTCGCAGCAGAAGTAACAGGCGGCGGCAGTTTTACCATACCCGCTAAATTACTCAACGATATTGTTTCGAGACTCCCAGATGGAGAGATTACTTTAGAAGACGAAGCAGGGGACACCGTAGCATATCTCACTTGCAGTTCTGGCAGCTACCAAGTTAGAGGCATGGGCCCGGAAGAATTCCCAGAATTGCCTGCAATAGAAGGCGGAACAATCCTCAAATTGCCACCGGAAGCCTTGATAGAAGGACTCAAAGGAACTTTATTTGCTACTAGCCCCGACGAGGCAAAACAGGTACTTGCAGGCGTGCATTTAAAGGTATTGCAAGATTGCCTGGAATTTGCAGCTACAGACGGTCACAGATTGGCAGTAGTTCAAACTGCCAATGAAAAACCTGAAGGCGAAGAAACCCAAGAAGAATTTGAGGTGACAGTCCCCGCTAAAGCATTGCGCGAAGTAGAAAGAATGCTGGTGATGCGGCAGTGGACTGAACCTGTCGCCTTGCATTTTGAACACGGTCAAGTAGTGTTTGAATGGGCAGATCAGCGGCTGACCACCCGCACATTGGAAGGGCAATATCCCGCATATCGGCAGTTGATTCCGCCGTCTTTTGAGCGGCAAATTACCTTAGAAAGGCGATCGTTCTTAGCAGCAGTAGAAAGAATAGCCGTTTTTGCCGACCAAAAAAACAATATTCTCAAATGCAGCATCGACGAGGAGAATCAGGAAATTACTTTGTCTGTAGATGCTAAAGATGTCGGCTGTGGCAAAGAGTCAATGCCCGCACAGATTTCGGGAGATAGCATAGATATTGCTTTCAACGTGAAATACTTAATTGACATTTTGAAAACCGCTCAATCCCCCGAAATTCAACTGCAATTAAACGGTGCCTTAGCCCCCGTAATTTTCCAGCCTTTGGGCGGAGTTAATGCTACATTCTTGGTAATGCCTGTTCAGCTAAGAGCTTAAAAAGAGTCAGTAGTCATTAGTCAGTAGTCATTAGTCAACAGTCAACAGTCAACAATCACCGATCGTGCAACCGAACTCGCTCTAACTCATCTGCGTTAATCGGTGTTTATCTGCCCTCATCTGCGGTAAAAAAAAGAGACTTTATTAACCGCAGATGACAAGGGATTGAGGCAGATTCACGCAGATAAAGAGAAGGAGAAGAGAGATAGGAATAATTCCGATGCTAATAGATTTGAGATGAGTTATTTCTTCAAATCCATGGCAACAAAATTTCAAATTCAGTACCTGTACCTGGCGTAGAATGCAAATTTAACTTGCCTTTATGCTTTTCCGTAACAATTTGATGGGTAATTGCCAACCCCAAACCGGTACCTTTCCCTGCCGGTTTAGTGGTGAAAAATGTCTCAAAAATCCGCCGCTGAATTTCTGGCGGAATTCCCGGCCCGTTATCGGCAATTCGGATGGCTATCCAAGCGTTATTTTGATTTTTTTCCGCTGTTTCTGGGCAGAAATCGCCGTTTTGGCTGGCGGATGATAGCTGTTTGACATTTTGTCGATCGCCCCTAACATAATTTTGAATTAATTCCGAATTCACGCAGTCTCCGTCAGAACTGTCTATTACCTCGGTTTCAATAGTAATCGCAGGCATAAAATCTTTTTCTGCTTTTACCTCTTCCAAAGCGTCGATCGCATTGCTGATGATATTCATAAATACCTGGCTCAACTGACCAGAGTAACACTTAACCAAAGGTAAATCCCCATAGTTCTTAACTACTTTAAACCCGTACTTCAGACGGTTTTTCATAATTAGCAGCGTACTGTCAATACATTCGTGGATGTTAGCTTGCTTCAAGTGGGTTTCGTCCATATGAGAAAAGGTGTGCAGGCTGGTGACGAGTTCGGTCAGCCTCTGCGATGAAACTTTCATACTTTTGAGAATTTCCACCCAATCTTCTTGCAAAAAATCAAATTCTATGTGTTTTTTGAGTTGGTTAATTTTTTCGTTTTCACCGACAATATGTTCGTAAGCAGACAGCAACTCCAGGATGTCTTTCGAGTAGTTGGACAAAAAGCCTAGATTTCCGCTGATGCAGGTGACGGGATTTCTAATTTCGTGGGCGACTCCAGCTACCATCTGTCCCAAACTGGCTAGTTTTTCGGTTTGAATTAGTTGAGATTGAGTTTGCTGCCTCAGCAATTTTGTCGCTAGTTCGTGAATGTTGGATTGGGCTACTAACAGTTCGTGTACGTCTAGCAAACTATAAGTTTGAGGCGAAACTTGAACCACAATCGGTTCGTAAAGCAATTCTTTCGATCGCAACAGCGACTTCCTGGCTGCATCCACGATTAAAGTACTGCTGGGAAAAATTAAACTCTCAGTTTCGGCAAAGCGGTACAAAGCCCTCACAGGTCGCTTTAAAAATAATTCTCGCCCAAAAGGACGGCTGATAAATTCTAAAAATCTCCGCCGGGAAATCATACCTGCAAATTCACCTTGATGGGTGACAATGACTCCCGGTAACAGCGGATTAGCTTCTAACATCTGAGAAATTCGCATTCCCCAATCCGTAGCTTCTACCTGAAAATCGTAAAGCGACAATTGTTGGAGAGTAGAGTCTAAACAAAGTTCTCCTAGGTCAGCCTCGGAGATGGGTTGGACGGGTCTTTCTACGCAGGAGGTATTCAACATAAATTTATCAGCACGCTTTTTTGGGTTCTATTTGCCAGCAGACATTCAGCTACCAAAGCTCAGCAGGTGAGTTGCTGAGTGTTTTGACCGGCATCCCCCTGGCAAACTGCATTTTAAATTACACAAAAAACTGACTGTAGCAAGGAAAATTTTACCACTTAAAGTATTAGGCAAGATTGAGGCTCACCGAGATAAATGCGCCCTGGTAATTATACCTGACTTTATTTTATACTGACTTGAACGGTATTAACGCTTGTTTCGACTATTTAACTATTCATTAATCTTAATTAATCGTCTTAACCTTTTGTTAATAAATTATTAGGTTAAGAAATATAATTAATTGATAATAGAAGAAAATGGGAATTGCCCGATCGCCCCGGCGATACAACGCCCTGAAACAAATTAAAAGCACAAAGCTAGGGCGATCGCGTCCCTGAGTTTTAGCTTGCAATCGCGATGGCGGGACGCCTTGCAAGCTAGGGCATCTGAGGCTATGTATCCCATCTCCCCGATCCGGTACTCGCAACCCCCCGTAACGGCCAGCTAGCGGCCCACCTGCCAGTGCGTCCCTTATAGGTTTGTAGTGAAAACTAAAGTCATCGCTACAAACATATTTTTTAGCGATCGTTATATAAAACAGTTAGCCTTGCCCGCAATCTGCAAAATCTGCCTTGGCATTTGTTCTAAAATCAATTATTGTTAACCGAAATATCCATCAAATCCGCGACGGTTGGCTTAGTTAATTATTAATTGGCTGTACGAGGCGGATATGAATAAAAATCCAGTCAAATTTAAACGGCTTTAAGCAGTCGAAATCATTCCATATCTTAGCATTGATTAAATTAGAAGGTCTACAAATTATAGCAAAAAAAACACCAAAAACAATTAACTCGATCTTAACTTAGTGCTATGCTTTAGTATGATATACAAGGAGTTCTACCAAAGACGTATAGCTAAATAGCAATCTACCAGTAGGTGATCGATGCAACCCGCCCTGACAAATCAGTTAAATAATGCTTTCACCCTGTTTCTCAGCTTGTTAGTAGAAGCAATACCTTTTCTGCTGCTGGGAGTTTTATTTTCAGGTTTGCTGCTGGGGTTTGTAGACGAACGCAAACTCGTATCGCGCATCCCACAAAACCCGCTGCTGGCGGCTTTGATGGGCAGTTTAATCGGCTTTTTGTTTCCCGTGTGCGAGTGCGGTAACGTGCCCGTAGCCCGCAGGTTACTGATGCAGGGAGTACCCGCACCAGCGGCGATCGGCTTTCTGCTGGCGGCCCCCACCATTAACCCCGTGGTAATTTGGGCTACTTGGACGGCATTTCGCGATCAGCCAGAAATTGTAGTTTTCCGGGTGGTATTTTCTCTGTCTATAGCCACAATTATCGGCTGGGTGTTCAGCGCCCAAAAAGACTTGCGGCCTCTGCTGCAAACCTCTGTAGCCCGCGCAATCCCCTTGCCAAAACCAGAGTTTTCCGAAAAAGAAGTTGTCCAAGCTAACACTCCGCTGCTGTTGCAGTCGGGAACATTTATGCTCGGTCAGCCGGGGGGGGTGGTGCCGATCGAATCTTTGCTACAAGACGACTGGAAGCCATTAAAAACAGGCAAAACAGAAAAAACCTCGAAACGTTCCTCAATGTTTCACCGGGTTTCTAAACAGCGTCTGCGCCTGCTTTTAGATACTATGGTACAGGAGTTGCGCGAATTGGGAGGAGTGTTGGTAATCGGAAGTGCGATCGCAGCCATCATTCAAGTTGGCGCCCCCCGCGAACTAATTCTCAACCTCGGCCAAGGCCCCGTTTCCTCGATTATAGCCATGCTGCTATTAGCGGCAGTCGTATCGATTTGTTCTACAGTAGATGCCTTTTTTGCCCTGTCTTTTGCTTCCACATTTACCAGCGGTTCGCTGTTAGCCTTTCTCGTTTTCGGCCCGATGATTGACCTCAAAGGTATCGGTTTAATGCTGTCAATTTTTAAAGGTAGAGCCGTAGTTTACTTAATTGTCTTGGCAGCTCAGTTAACCTTTTTAATGACCCTCGCTGTCAACTTGCATTTAGGTTAATAAGTTAGCTCAAACAGACAACTAATACCATTTTCGCTTGGCGATTTTCAATTACCTTGCTCGCAGACACGGAAGTCACGAATATACGGATAGGTGTTTTTCATTTGCTATCTTCCCTATTCCTTCTTCCTTCCCCATCACTTTTAAAAAATGAATCTTAAAAAAATTAGCCCCTGGCTGGACGCCCTAGCTATCTTAGGCTGGGGAATATTGCTCCTCAAATATTGGATCACCGGCCAATTAAGCATTCTCATTCACCCCAATTACTTTGGCTTGACTCTAGCAGGAGGAATCGGCTTATTGGTTATTGGCGGTTTAAAAACTTGGGAACTCTTAAAACTCGATCGCACTACCCAGCAATCGCGGACATCAACAGCAAATAACTCTCTCAGAATCACAGAAGTTGAACACGTTACTTTGTTTCCCCCCAGTATCGGCAGCACCTTAATGTTGGGCGTCGCATTAATAGGTTTACTAACAACGCCACGCACCTTTACCAGCCAGACAGCATTAGAACGAGGCCTCACCGAATCCCTGCCCATCACCAGACTGCAACCCCAAGAATTTCGCAATACTACAAAACCCGAACAGCGATCACTTGTCGAATGGGTGCGGCTGTTAAATTTCAACCCCGAACCGGATACATACAGAGGTCAAAAAGTCAAAGTTCAAGGATTTGTAATTCACCCCCCTAACCTAACAGAACAATATATGTGGATTGGGCGTTTTATCATTACCTGCTGCGCGGCAGACGCCTATCCGATCGGCTTGCCAGTCAAATTACTGATTGGTCAAAGCCGCACCACCTTTGCCCCAGACACTTGGCTAGAAATAGAAGGAGAAACGATCGTAGAAGAACTCCAAGGCAAGCGCAAATTAATCATTCAAGCATCCTCCCTCACACCCATTCCCGCACCCAAAAACCCTTATGATTATTAGATGTTGAGTAAGTATCAGATTAAATTTTACCTTGATTGCGAGATGGAAAGTCCAGACCCAATCTCCGTATACAGATCAACATACGGTAAAGTCAGCTATAAAAGTGGCAGCATCCTCCTCTAGGAGTTGCAAATAACAAATTCAGCAACTACACTCGTAATTAGGAAATAAATTCTGAGTATATGTCATCAGAAAAAAAATTAGCTATCAAAGGTGCTGCCTGGACGATCGCCAGTTATGCAAGCAGTCAAATTATCCGATTTGGCAGTAACTTAATCCTGACGCGTCTGCTTTTACCCGAATTATTTGGTTTAGTAGGTCTAACCTACGTTTTTATAACAGGGATCAACTTATTTACAGACATAGGTTTGGGCCCAAGTATCATCCAGAACAAACGGGGGGAAGATCCTCAATTTCTCAACACCGCTTGGACACTGCAAGTTCTTCGCAGCTTGTTCATTTGGATTGGTTTGGTTATAATTACCCAGCCCGTTGCGAGTTTTTATGAAGAGCCCCGTCTTCTGTGGTTGATTCCAATCATAGGTATAAATTCCGTACTAGGAGGGTTTAAATCTACTTCAACAGCCAGCCTAGAACGCAAAATGGCAGTGAAGAAAGTAGTAATTTTTGAGTTGGGCATACAGATTGTTTCTACAACAGTGATGATTGTCTGGGCATGGTTCGATCGCAGCATCTGGGCGATCATCGTCGGTGGCTTTACTGGAGCTTTCATGGAGTTAGTATGGAGCCATTTTTTGATTCCAGGCAAGTCAAACCGCTTTGCTTGGGATAAAGAAGCAGCTAAAGAAATATTTTCTTATGGAAAATGGATATTTTTGTCTACGGCTTTGTTTTTCTTGTGTTCTCAAGCCGATCGACTGATCCTAGGGAAAATATTTACTTTAACAATGTTGGGCATTTACGGCATCGCTTTTACCCTGGGGGATATGCCGCGCCAAGTCATCATCGCCATTAGCGGCCGGGTGATTTTTCCATCGATTTCTATGCTGGCAGAGTTGCCGCGGGAGGAGTTGCGCGCGAAGATACTCAAGAACCGCAAGCTAATTCTAATACCATTAGCCGTAGGTTTAGCAATTTTTGTGATCTTTGGAGATCAGTTAATTTTAACACTGTATCGGAAAGAGTATGAGGCTGCATCTTGGATGATGCCAATCTTGGCGTTAGGTATCTGGCACACCACCCTCCACAATATCATGGGTTCTTGTCTGTTAGCCGTAGGAAAGTCTCAGTACCCAGCTATAGGCAATCTGCTGACTTTTGTGAATCTATGTATAAGTATACCGCTGGGATACTACTTAAAAGGTAATTTAGGGGCCGTGATTGCTGTAGCTCTCGGTGACCTTCCTACCTATGCAGTAACTAACTACGGTTTGTGGAAAGAAGGACTAACTTGTTTTTGGCAGGATATTCAATTAACAGGGCTGTTTGTAGTGGTGCTGGCCACTCTACTTTGGTGTAGAGTCGCTTTGGATTTGGGTCTGCCAATCGATAAAATATCACCGATGGATTTAGTTCCAATCAATCAACTATTTCAGTAAAAAAAAGGAGATTGTCTCTATGTCAGCCGAACAAAATACAAGAAGCAAAGTAATGCACTTTATGTTCTTACAAATGGCTCTTTTACAAGAAATCTCGCGAGTGGCAACAAGGTATAGTAAACTGATGTTTTTTTATCAAAAAAATCGGGTTATAAATTTGTTCAAAGAAAACGAACAGCTCGAAAAAAAACGCCCCAAAGTCTTTGTGGCTGTCCCACACATTACATCAGTTGAAGAATTTAACAATCCCGAAAAAGCCACAGCAAAAATAGAGAGACTCAGGCACACAATAGATGGACTGTTAACGACTTTTGCTCATTGCGACCTGACAATTACTATCCAAACTCTACCGAACAGGCACGTTACAGCCTACTTACCTGAATATCAAATTAAGTGCATTCAGATCCAAGAAGGTCCTGAATGCGACCCCATGTTTGTAGAGTTTAGACTTCAGGAAGAATTTGTCGAAAAAGTAGAAAAATTTGACTGGTTTTTATTTATAGAAGATGACATTGTTTTATACGATGCTTTCATTCTAGAAAAATTAGAAAGTTTTAACCGACAAAGCGGGTATGAGAATGCTATTCTTTACCCACACCGTTTTGAAATGTATCAAGGAACCAAGAGATACATTGATTTGACAATAGATGATGAACTATCGTGGAATAAACTATCTAGTGTAGAGATAGAAACTGTAAAATTTGCTGAGTGTACCAATCCTCATTCAGGATTTTACTGTTTGTCAAGAAAGCAGATGAAAGAGTGGATAAAATCAGGTCGCATCTTCAAAAATCACGTAGTGAAGGTCGGGCCTTTAGAGAGTGCAGCCACTTTTTGTCTTTTGGAATGTTTCTCGATATATAAGCCCCACCCGTCAAACTTAAACTATTTTGAGATCAGGCATTACGATAGCAAATACTCTAAGCTATATCCCGAACCGGAATCGCCGTATACACTGTCAGCAGTTAATAATAGTTCCCACACACCCATCGGCAAGGCTTCGTCAAAGGGATCTAAGTAGTCGTCATGATTATTAGTAGGATGGGTAGATCGCAAGCGTTACCCCTAAACCTATTAAATAATTAGCGATTTGAGATGTGAGATTAAATTAAAAATCTAAAATCTCAAACAGTGTTGGACGCAAGTGGTATAATTGTAGGGTGCTCTACTGTCCTCAAAGCCTCTCTCTATCGAGCAATTTTTAGCACTGAGGCAGCCTAAAAGGTAAAATCTCAAATTTCACATCTCCACTCGGTTGATACTGTTGGAAGTGCCGCAGAATCCACGGATTTAAGAGCGTGAGTTTAGTTCAGTCCTGGAGGCACACACACTTTCAAAAACCGAGTTTTTTACCAACATATTTCGTTATATTTCGTTGCAGCCCTTTAGCCTGGTAAAAAAAACCGTTTCAGAGGGCCGGGAGTACGCCCAAGACAGTAAAATTTAAGAGGGAAAATTTGGCAGTTACTTTTCAGCAGAAAGTAGGAGAGAAAGATTTGTGAGTATTTTTAAGAAAAAAATTAATCCTTCACCCTTCGCTATTCTGCCATTCCAACAGCCGATCGACCGCACGGCGATCGTCCTCATGCTAGTGCTGAGCTTCTTAATAGGGCTGCTGCTGCTGAGCGGCGATCGCACAGCACCCAGAGTGCGAGAATTTACCTGGGAAAACAAACAAATCGGCGCCGAAGATACCGGCTTTATCCTCACCTTCTTTCGGCCGATGAACCACTCCACCGTCGAGGAAAACTTAAAGCTAGAACCCCCCCTCCCCGGTAAATTTAGTTGGGCTGGAAGACGCATGGCTTACACGCTCAAAAATCCAGCACCCTACGGCGTTACCTACACAGTCAAACTCGCCGGAGCAACCGACAAGTATTTCGGAGAAAAAAACCAAAATAAAGGAACGCCCATGCAACCGTTTAGCAGTTCCTTTCGCAGCCGCGATCGAGCTTTTGCTTACATCGGTGTCCAAGGCGAAACAGAAAGCAGATTAATGCTAGTCAATCTCACCAGCAGCGACTCAAAACCGATACCGCTGACTCCCAAAGATTTAGTTGTCACCGATTTTAAACCTTATCCCGACAGCGATCGCATTTTATTCTCCGCCACAGATCGATCGATCGCCCGTACTCGCGGCACTCTAAATCAAGAAATATTCACAGTCACCACCGGCATCAACCCTCAATCTGACTCAGGAACTCAACAAAAATACCCAGCCGGTAGAATCGACAAAATCTTAGACTCCAAAGATTACCAAAACCTCAAATTCGACCTCTCAGCCGACGGAAAAATCATAGTTGTCCAGCGCGTCAACCGCCGCAATCCCGGCGATTTCAGCCCTTGGATTGTGGAAGAAAAACAGGCGCCCAGACCATTGGAAAATGAACAAGGCGGAGATTTTATGATTCGCCCCGACAGCAAATCGATGGTAATATCTCAAAAACAAGGATTAGCGATCGTCCCCCTCAAACCCGAAGCAGATCCAGTAGAATTTTTGCCAAAATACGAACAAGTGTTGGGCATGGCTCGCGACAACTCCGCCGCCGCCTATGTTAAATACAACAGCGACTTTACTCGATCGCTTTTCATCTTAGATAACCAAGGTGTAGAACAAGAAATATTGCGTATTCCCGGCAGCATTATGGCCGTTTATTTCGACCCCCGCAAAAACCAAGACAACCAAGTTCAGCGTCTCTACTGTTTGTTAGCCCAACGCCTCAAAACAGAAAGCTACAAAGAACAGCCTTTCATCGCCACCATCGACCTCAAAAAAGAGGGTACTCGTTTGGTCGGAACCATCAAACCGCTGCTGATTTTGCCCAACCAATTAGATACCCAAATCAGTTTATCTCCCGACGGGCTGGCATTAATTTTCGACCAATCAGTCACAGCAGCAACTCCCTCCGTAGCAGACAGTCCCCGCAACGATAGTGGACAGTCGATCGCCACCAGCCGCCTCTGGCTGCTACCCTTAGTAGAAATACCGGCAGACGGTTCTCCCGCAAAACTACAGCCAGAAGAACTTCCCTTTGCCGGCTATCACCCCCGCTGGCTACCATAAACCAATTTGAGATTTGAGATCGCACTGCTGACTAATCAGTGGTGACTAATCTAAAATCTAAAATCTAAAAGCTAAAATCATTATGACTCCCGAAGAAATTAGCAATACCCTTAAAGACTTATTTGGTGACAGTGTTGAGATGCCTGCTGCCACTTCTTGGCAAGTAGAAACCCCCAATTTTCGTCTGTTAGTCCTCCTTTCAGAAGACGGGAGTTGGCTGCGGATTTTGTTGCCGATCGCCGATGCCCAAGAAGCTCAACCATTTCTTGATAAACTGCTAGAAGCTAACTTTGACACCACCCTCGAAACTCGCTACGCCTTACATCAAAACGTTTTGTGGGGAGTATTTCAGCACAGTTGTGCCACACTCGTGGCCGCCGATTTCTCAGCCGCCGTCGCCCGAGTGCTGGCTTTGCAAGAGAGAGGTTTGTCTGACTTTTTCGGCGGTTTGATAGAAAGCCGCATCCGTCAAATCATCAAAGCTGCGAAGGCGCAGGGACAGTCTGTCGAAACCACCCTTCAGACTTTAGACCGTTTCTACGCAGAGGGATTGATGGGTGAAATGGAACTAGGGCGAGAGTCTAGCGAAAAAACTCTCGCCGCTTGGCGGTATCAGCTAGAACGCCTCTGGCCGGAGGTGGAACCCTAAAAGAATTGGAGATTGCTGATTGGAGATTGCAGACTGCAAAAAACTGATGACTATCGAGGTTCGGAAGTTGCCTAAAGTTGCATTTCTTTTGAGTGGTATAGCAACCGCGGCCGACGCTTAGGATGTTCTTAATTCCACAAACCCTTGGGGAACATTGCTTCTTCCTTCTCTCGCGACGATAACTAAAGCCTTCCATCCGTTACATTCGGTTACATCCGAAGAAAGCGAATTCGTTGCCGAACTTCCTTTGGCTAGGGCCCTAGTCTGGACAATTGGAGCCTGCAAGCCCCTTGGACAATGGCTAATCCGGGCCCTCGAACCCTCACAGGATGCAAGTATCTTCACTGATAACCCGCTCGCGGTTCTCCAATTCCCTTCTATCACTGGAAAAATGGTATAATTTATCACAATAATTAGTTATAAATATTAAAAATTTTCGGAAAACACCCGATCACAGGTATATCATGGTAAAAAGTTTACAGCAGAGATCAGTAAGTTCCACAAAAGCTTCGATCGTTTAATATTGACTTAGAAACAAAATCTTTAGGAGACAATGCTACTGCGATCGGGTTTTCCCATCGGGTGCTGTTGTAATTTCACAAATTAGCAACTACCCGCTACCAATTACCAGTTACGAATTAATAGCAACTTAAGTTGTTCATGAATACAATTTTTAACAGGGGTTTCATCTATGTTTGCTGTGCGTGAGACTAGCTCGGAGTTATCAGTGTTGCATATACCTGAATTTTGTACTTGGAACATCTCCTTAGAATCAACTCTCCTAGACCTGCCACTCTCCAACTGCCAAATTGAATTAACTCAACAGGCAAAAGAAGTAGCCAAGGCTTTTGAAGAAAATTCAATGCTTCCCGGCGTCATTTTGACAGATAGTGGTAATTTTGTCGGCATGATATCCAGGCGTCTATTTTTTGAAAAAGTTAACTGCCGCTACGGAGTAGAAATGTTTTTCAAGCGACCAATAGAGGTGCTGTACAAGTTTGCCAAGCCAGAGGAACTCATACTTCCCGCCAGTAAATTAATAGTAGAAGCCGCCCAGGAATGTCTTTACAGATCAGCAGAATTAATTTACGAACCCGTAGTAGTGGAAATAGCCCCCCAAGCCTACAAGCTGTTAGACGTACACCAATTAATGGTCGCTCAATCAAGAATTCACGAATTAACAAATAAGTTACTCCACAAACAAACCCAAGCCAAACTCATCCAAACAGAAAAAATGGCGAGTTTGGGGAGGATTGTAGCAGAAGTAGCCCACGAAATCAGAAATCCGCTGAACTGTATTTGGGGAAATTTAACTTTCCTGCTGTCCTATTTTGAACACTTGCTTCAGCTCATGTCGGTTTATGAAGAAGAATATTCGGCACCCTGTCCCCGAATTGATGCCCTTAAAAAAGAAATTGAATTTGATTTTTTACAAGAAGATTTGCCGATTACCTTAGAAGGAATGGAGTTGGGAGCCTCGCAATTGCTAAAAATAGTTAACGGGCTGCACCACTTCTCTCACATGGACGAGACAAAACCAGCCGAGACAGATATTCACGAATGCGTCGAGATGACGCTGTTAATTTTGAAAAACCGCTTTAAAAACAGCATAGAGGTGGTTAAAAATTACGGCGAACTGCCCCTAGTTAGAGGCTACTCCGGTCAGTTGAGTCAGGTGTTTTTGAACTTGTTAGTTAATGCTCTAGACGCCCTGACCGAGTACGCAGCCGATCGAGAAATACACACCCAGTGCGGGGACAACTGGCAGCCCCAAATCGAAATTAGCACTAAAGTGATAGAAACCGAACACGGCAAGCGAGCCGCAATTTGCATTGCCGATAACGGGCCAGGCATTCCCCCAGAAAATCAGCAGCAGATATTTGACACCTTTTTTACCACTAAACCAGCAGGCAAAGGCAGCGGTATGGGGCTGGCTATCTGCCATCAAATCGTCACAGAAAAGCACGGCGGCCAACTCAAATTGCGATCGCAACCAGGTAAGAACACTGAATTTGAAATTCTCCTGCCTATAGTTGGCACAACATGATTAGCTTAAGAATATTCTCGGTTGTTCGCTCCTGCGGTGAAATGATAGGGTAGCTTAGTAGTAGGTGCTCATTTCACTTTCCCAGCGTTTCGGCAACTAAAAGTTCCAGTGGCAAATAAATTCAGTTCCAAACTCCTTGGCCCTTCAGTCTCCGAAGGCAGCCATCAAGACCTTTCGCTAGAGTCTACCCTCTGGGATTTGCCCCTGTATGACTTTCAGGTTAAATCGAGCTGCTTGGCCGTGGCAGTTGCCGAAATGTTTGAACAGCATCCCCTAGTGCCGGGGGTCGTCTTGATGGAAGCAGGAGAGTTTGCTGGCATGATATCCCGCAGGCAACTGCTGGAATATTTGCTCAAACCCCAAGGCCCAGAGCTATTTTTGCACCTGCCACTAAAAGTTCTCTACAGTTACGCTCGCGTCGAAATATTATTGGTGGCAGAGAGTACAACCATTTTGGCAGCAGCCCCACAAGCTCTGCGTCGATCGCCCGAATTGCAGTCAGAACCGATCGTCGTCCAAATAGACTCCCAATCTTACCGACTGTTAGACCCTAACGCACTCAACATCGCGTACTGGCAAATTCGTGGCATAGAAACTCAAGTCCGCTACGAAAGAGCCCAAACTCAAATGATTCAAAGCGAAAAAATGGCTAGTTTAGGGCGTTTAGTTAACGGAGTAGCCCACGAAATTTTAGATCCGGTAGGCTTTATCTGGGGGAATTTAACCTACGTCAGCGACTACAGCAAAAACTTGATGGAATTGCTCTCAGTTTACGACGCATACTGTACCGATCCCCCGCCGGAAATAGCACGACTCAAAGAAGAGATCGACTATGACTTTTTGCAAAACGATTTTCTCCGAACTGTTGCCAGCATCAAATCAGGTGCAGAACGTTTGAGCAAGTTGGCAAGCAGTTTACAAAACTTCTGCCACATCGACGATATTTATCCCAAACCCACCGACTTGCACGCCAACATAGACAGCATACTTTTGCTGCTCAAAAGTCGTTTGACTAGGGAAATCCAAGTAGTGAAAAACTACGGCTACCTGCCACCAGTGCCGTGCTATGCAGGACAGCTAAACCAAGTATTTATGAATATATTGACGAATGCTATTCATACATTAATTAACGAAGCAGTCGGTCAAGAATTGGCAAAAGAGTTCAAAGGTGGAGGACTCAGAGATGCCGATCGCCAGCCTAAAATTGAAATCACAACTCAAGTCTGCTGTCCCGAACCTGCGCCGGATTTAGACAAACTTCATGTTCGCTGGGTTTCGATTTGCATATCAGATAACGGGCCAGGAATGTCACCTAGCAAGTACAAAAAAATCATAGAATCCTTCTCTACGGAAAAACGCGCCCTCAAAGAAACCAGTTTAGCAGTTAGCTATCAAATAGTGACGGGCAAACACGGCGGTGCATTCAGAATGCGATCGGAGTTAGGCAGAGGCACTGAATTTGAAATTTTGTTACCGTTAGCTTAAAGAAGGAAGTTCGGCAACGGATTCTGTAACGGATTGTGTAACGGATTTAACGGATTTCAGGAAGAAGGAAGTTCGGCAACGGATTGTGTAACGGATTTAACGGATTTCAGGAATAAGCAAGAAGCAAGAGGGAAGAAGTTACAGTTTATTCCTGATTTATGAAGTACAGGAGACGGCAATGCGGTTTCCTTAACCGTTATCTGTACTCCACTCAACTGAAAACTGCTGTAACAGTCAACAGTCAACTATTATCTAATTGACTGCCGCACATTTTACAAAATTTAGCATTAGCATCGTGTACCGACCAACCGCAACCTTTACAAACAGCTTCTCCGTGATTAGCACTTTTAACTAAGTGCTTAATCAAGTCCCCCAATTGCCAAGGAATCAGAGCAATTCCCGTCAAAATCATCAAAATAGTCAGAAAACGACCGGATTCCGAAATCGGAGTAACATCGCCAAATCCCACGGTGGTCATGGTGACAACCGAGAAATAAACAGCATCTAAAAAAGTTCCAAAACTTTCCGGATTTGCCGGATGTTCGACTTGATAAATTAAACCCGAATAAACAAAAATTATGGCCAGCAAAGTAAACAAAATCCGAGCAAAAATCACCCCATCTTCGCTGCTGATGCGGAAAATAGAAATTTTTAATTCTAGAAAGCGGATGAGTCGGAGAATTCTAAACCAGCGGAAAATTCGGATAAAACTAACGTTGACAAATCCCAGCAAAAATGGTAATATTGCCAGCAAATCAATAATAGAAAAAAAACTAAAAATAAATTTAACTCGATTTTCGGCACACCATAGTCGCAATAAATACTCAAACAAAAAAACAACTAAAAGTGCTGTATCGAGAGTTTGCAAATTAATTCTAACAGTTTCGGAAATCGGATAAGTTTCGGCGATGAAGCTGGTCGAAGATAGGAGAATGAGTCCGGTAAGAGTTAAATTGACGGTTCTGCCAATTGGGGTTTCGATGTCTTCGAGATAAAATCCAATTTGCGATCGGGTTAACATAGATGAGATAATTAATACCATTTATGAGGTAAGGGAATTATCGCATATGAGTATCGAATTAACGAAGGGTGAAAGGTTCAATCTTTCTAAAGAAACTCCTAATTTCAGTAAAATTGCGATCGCCCTGGGTTGGCAAGTCAGCCAGACAGCACAAAACTGCGACATTGACGCATCTGTTTTTATGTTAGCGGCGGACGGTCGGATTCCCGATGAAAAGTATTTTGTATTTTACAACAATCTGACATCGCCGGACGGTGCGGTGCGACATTCGGGAGACAGCAGGAATGGACAAATTGAGGGAGATGATGAGACGGTTTATTTGGATTTGAGTAAAATCAATTCGGCGATTCAGGAAATTGTGTTTGTTGTGACTATTCACGAGGGACAGGAAAAAAATCAAAGTTTTAGTCAAGTTACAAATGCTTTTATCAGGCTTTACAATTCAGAGAATCTTGGCGAGTTGGTTCGGTACAATTTAAATCAGATTTTTTCCCAAGAAACGGCTTTAGAATTTGGACGGTTGTATAAGAAGAATGGCGAATGGAGATTTCAGGCGGTAGGACAGGGATATAATGCTGGGTTGCAAAGTTTTGTAGATAAGTATTATGTTGAAAATGCGGTTGAGAAAAGCTCGAATGCTGGTGAGAAGGTTGATGATGCTGAGGTTTTGAGGCAGTTTAGCGATCGGGTGGATCGGTTATTGCGCGAAGAGGCGATCGACGAGACATCGATTCCAGCATCTAGCGAAGCGGTAGAACAGTCGGCTGCTACTCCTGTGAATGCGGATACTGTGGAATCTGAGGAAGAGGAAAAAATTGATGATTCTGCACTACAAAATCTGGAACCCGCTATCAGTGCTGAGGATTTTTTGCAACGGTATAATCAGGGAGAACGAGATTTTACGGGAGTTAATCTAGCCGGAGTAAATCTGAGCGGAAAATCCCTGCATAATGTCAACCTGAGTAGCGCTAATCTCAGCGGTGCAGAACTCTCTGAAGCAAACTTATCTGGTGCTAACCTGACTAAGGCAAATTTATGTGGTGCAAACCTTTACAAGGCAAATCTAGAATCATCAAACTTAGGTAAAGCACAATTACTCAATGCAAATTTAAGTGAAGTAAAGCTGAATCATTGTACGAACCTCGTTGAAGCTAATCTGAGTGGTGTAAATTTCAGTAGTATTGTTGTTGGTTTTTACCCAATAAAACTATTGAGCATGGCAAACCTCAGTAAAGCAAATTTAACTGGGTTAAGTTTGAGAAAATCAGAATTGATGAAGGCTGATTTGAGTAATGCAAACCTAAGTAATACTAACCTATTAGAGGCCAAGCTTGAAGGGGCTAACCTTGAAGGAGCAAAACTTCAACAAGCGCTTTACAACGCAGAGACTATCTTCCCCAGAGGTTTTGACCCTGTTAAAGCAGGTGCTTACTTAATTGATTCTAATACTTCACTGCAAAGAGCAAACCTAGCTGGTGTTGACTTGAGTTATGTCAACCTAAGTGAAGCTAACTTGAGTGGTGCAAATCTAACTAAGGCAAATTTGGATCGTGCAAACCTCCTGCAAGCTAATTTGAGTAACACCAACTTAAGCAGAGCAATTCTGAGTAGCGCCAACCTAATTGCGGCCGACTTGCGCGGGGCGAATATGAAAAGTGCACAAACAGATTCTGCCAATTTTAGTGGTGCTAATCTGAGTAAAATTAATCTGGTTGGTGGAAGTCTTCACTGTAATCTAAGCGGAGCAATATTAACTGAAGGAAATCTCTGTGGAGCTAATCTTAGTTACGGCAATTTTAGTGGAGCAGACTTAACTTTTGCAGACTTGCGGGGGGCAAATTTGCAGAATACAAACCTCGAAAAAGCCAACCTAAAGGGAGCGAATCTAAGTGGCGTGGTAAATCTGGAAACGGCAAAACTCGCAGGCGCAATTATGCCAGATGGCACAATTCACGAATAAATTAATGTTTGTAGTAACGAATTGAGTCCTTAGAAATGGCAGGAGTAGGGCGTGTTTTCTTGACCCGGAGATCACCCCTAGCCCCCTTAAAAGAGGGGGGAACCGGAAGCACTCAAAGTCCCCCTTCTTAAGCATTCAAAGTCCCCCTTCTTAAGGGGGATTTAGGGGGATCGAGACTTTGATAGAAGTGACATTTATTATGGGTTTCAGTCTTAAATTGATACCAATAGTGGGGTGTGCATCGCCCTAGAAATAGATTATGATTAGTATTAAAGATCAAATACATAGATTGTCGATGAATGAATCTGACACGGAAATTATAGAATCTACCCTCAGATGGATGACCGAGTTTGTCGAGTTGTCGCATCCCGTTTTCAGCGATTTACCGATTTGTCCCTTCGCTAAAAAGGCACGCTTGGCTAATCAAATTTTATTCAAAATCGAGCGGTTTTCAGCGCTGACTGAGTTCGATCGCGATTCTGCCATCATGAAATCGATTCATGAATTTTACAATTCGGAATTTGAAATAATGGTAGTAATTAATCCCGAAAAAACTGCAATTAGTGCGCCCGAAACTAAAGAATTGATAGACAAATTGAATAATCAGATTTCAGAGTTGGGCTTGCTGGCTTTTCACATCCATCCCGAAGAAGATTTTAATATTGACGGACTTCATACTAGAAGGATGCCCTATCCGGGCTTCACTGTTCAAGTAAATTCTAAGCTGAAGCCCGCTTCGGATGCTTTAGAGAAAACTGAATATTACAAAAATTGGACTGTCGAACAACTAAAATATTTCGGGATTCCGAGAAATTGACGATCGCCCACCCTCCCCGCGCATCTCTGTGCCATTACAATTAGTTCAGCAAAAAATCTTTACACATAAGAACTCATGCAGCTTAAGTCAACAACCCGCCATATTCGCATATACACCGCCATCCTCGAAGATAACGAACTCGTACCCAGCAATGACCTTTTGACGCTCGACATTGACCCAGATAACGAGCTTAACTGGGATGACGAGTCAGTCAAACAGGTACAGGCCAAATTCGACCAACTCGTAGACGCTTACGAGGGCGAAGACTTGACCGAGTACAACCTCCGCCGTATCGGTTCGGAGTTGGAACACTTGGTACGATCGTTCCTACAAAAAGGCCAAATCAGCTACAACCTCAACAGCCGCGCTGTTAACTACAGCATGGGATTGCCTCAAGTTGATGCCAAAGTTCACCTGTAAGGGCGATCGGGCGATCGGCATTTATGTCAACTTAAGATTGAAACCCATAATAAATGTCGCTTGTAGCTGAGTTTTGATCCCTCCTACTCCTCTTAATCAGGGGAGTACGGGGGAAAAAGAGGGTTATGTTTCGTCTCTGGCTTTGGGGATAGAGGGAGATTTAGACTTGGATACAGAGGAAAGGTGGAGATGGGGAGAATTGGGAAAATCTGCTTTTATTCTTCTTCCTGCTTGTTTCTGACTCCTAACTCCTGACTCTTGACTTCTTCCTTCTTCCGACTTCGATCGGACTTCTCCCCCGCCTCCCCAGCATCAACCGGAGAATTGGGAACGCGATCGCGTTCCAAAAACTGTTTAACTGCCAGTTGGCGGTTGGTCATAAACTGACCCCAAGCGCCAGGAAACAGCCCATCCAAGGTTTCCACCAGAGCCCAAACCTCAAGATTCATCACTTTGTAATAGAAACTGTGAGAATGTTGAATGCTAGTGAGTATTTCGTCTATTTCAACTGCCGGCAGTAGCTTCGGATCGGACAAATTCTTGGGAAAGGCGCTGGGATCATGTGGGGGCATGGTTAAATACTCAACAGCTTGCAGAGGCCGGTCAGTCGATTTGAGATTTGAGATTTGAGATAGACTCCACAGATGAATCTGGGGGCTTGAACTAACATCTAATTTTTTTGGCTTTCCACGACTCCTGTCGGGGGCTGGCATCCGTCAGTCGATTTGAGATTTGAGATTGACTCCACAGATGAATCTGGGGGCTTGTATCCGTCTTTGGGTAGGGTTAAATTTAACTTCTCTTGCGAAACTCGGTCACGAGGCAATGAACACCCTTGGCGAGAAAACCGAGAAGTGATATTTATTTATACCTGTCGGCTCAGGTGATTTCTACGTACCAGCATCCTACCATTATAGTTAGTCTAAAATCTCAATTCACTTGACGATCGCGATTTCTTCGGAAATTGCCGCTATCAGGAATATGCTGAAAACAGCGTGATTTCCAGCCGATGACTGGGGTGTCGCGCGATCGTCTAACCCTGAAAGCTCATAGCAAGATTCATCCGGCCGTCAACAAAATGGTAAACTGTTCGTGTCAGTACAAGACATTAAAACCTACCCCTAGACTGGGGGAAAGTCAGATATCACTACGCACACAACAGTGGAAACGTGGTGAGCCCGGGAACCTGAAAAATCAGGATATTAGGACTGCGAAGTCTTAAGAATCTGCGTCTGTTGAGAAAGCGGGGGTGTCAAATAATCGCCACGTATCAACCCGTCGAGGTTCAATCGCTAAAATAGTTCAGATCAGCACGCTTGCCCAAAGGCGTCAGGAACCCTTATGCAAAACTCTGTGGCAAAACACTACTTATGGGCTTTAGGTGAAGGGATCAAAGGGTGTAAGCCAGGCGATCTGATCGCTGGTCGCTACTTGGTCAAGCGCGATCGACTTCTTGTCGATACTCAACCCGAACACTTGCCGGAACTGCCCGAAGAGATTCCGAGTGTTGTCACTCCTTATCTGAGACTGTTTGCCTATCAGTTGCACGTACCTCAAGTATACGGCCTGGTATCGTCCAAGATGAGCAAGCTATCGGGAGATATCTGGCTACTGGAAAACGTGCCTATTTTGAAGGTGACGGAATCTTTAATGCCGGAATTGGCGGACTCCTGGAAAGGAGCCGCAGCGATGCGCCAGCTCAATTGGCTGTGGCAAATGGCCCAGTTGTGGCAGCCGTGTATCGCTCAGGGCGTGGCTTCGACGCTGTTGACTCCCGAACTGCTACGGGTAGAAGGGCAATTGGTGCGGTTTCTGGAATTGCAGCCCGATCGCAAACCGCCTCATTTGTCGCAGTTGGGCAAATTGTGGCAGCAGTGGCTCGAAGATGCTCACCCAACTATTGCCAATTTTTTAAGGCAACTTTGCCAGCAAATGGTTGCCGGTCAAGTGCGCCACGGCGAACAACTGATGGGCCAGTTGGATAAAGCTTTGGCAAAGTGCGGCCGATTTTACGATCGTCACGTTGAAATTGCCACGGGCACGGATGTAGGCAGATCCCGGGCTCACAACGAAGATGCTTGCTATCCGCCCAGTGGTACGCTGTTCGCAGGAAACCCGGGCGCAGAAGCTTGCGCGATCGTCTGCGACGGTATCGGCGGACAAGACGGCGGCGAAGTCGCTTCGGAAGAAGCAATTGGTGTGCTGCGCGACAAGTTGCAGCAAATGCCCCTGCATCAGGCTAATTGGGACCCGTTGAGCCTGACTTCCAAGCTGGAACGGGCGGCTTGTGCTGCTAACGACAAGATAGCCAGTCGCAACGACAGCGAACACCGCCAAGGCCGCCAGCGGATGGGAACTACGCTAGTTATGGCTTTAGCCCACATTCACGAGTTCTACGTCGCCCACGTCGGAGACAGCCGGGCTTACTGGATTACCCGCACCGGCTGCTATCAACTTACTCTCGATGATAATGTGGCCTGCCGCGAGGTGCGTTTGGGCTACTCTCTCTACCGGGATGCTTTGGAACAAGTGGCCGCCGGAGCTCTGATTCAAGCTTTGGGGATTACTTCGTCCAACACTCTGCACCCGACTATACAGCGTTTTCCGGTGGATGAAGACTGCGTTTTGCTGCTGTGTTCCGACGGTTTGAGTGATAAAGACCGGGTTGAGGAATGTTGGGAAGCGGAGATTTTGCCAATTCTCGACGGTAGCATTAGTTTGGGTAAGGCGCGCGATCGACTGATTGAGATTGCTAATACTAGAAACGGTCACGATAACGTCACTGTTGCTTTAATTCACTGTCAAGCACATTTGAGGGAAGACGGCAATACTTTTACAGAACTGTCTGTCGCACCTTTAGATACCCCGATCGAACTAATTTCCGACAGCGAGGATTTGCCAACGGATTTAAATGGGCCGACAAGCCCTGGCGGTGCTAATTCTGAAGGAAAAACGCAGTTGTTACAGCCGGAAAAAAGCAAAAGCCCATTTTCGCTGCTGCTGAAAATTTTATTTTTATTAGGCTTGGGGGGTGTATTTGCTTATTTTTTCATCCCTCCGGTGGGTCGCGCGATCGATACTGCCGGGGAGTCGATTTTTGGCAAAGGCGGTTTAATTAAAGCTGGAAGGACGCCGGAGAAAACAGTTGAATCTGTAGCTTCTCCGGTCAAATCTTTAGAAACTGGCTCATTTATAGAGATTAAAAGTTCTGCGGCTGGGGAATTAGGAAAAGAGGGCGATGGCTTGGATTTGCGAGGCGCAATCGGTGAGTTGACTGTCAAAGGAACAGTCCCTGCCGGCAGCGTTTTGCAGGTGACAAACAAACAGCTTACGCCTCAAGGCAATTGGCTGGAATTGAAAGTTTGTTCGATTGCTGAAATAGTGCGGTCTAACTCTCCCAAACCCGAGTCAAATAAAGATTTTTCTACAGTTTCAAAACCGACACTGAATCCATCTCCCGCTGTGGCAAATCCCTCGCCTTCCCCGCCAATTAAGCCAACAGTTGAAGTAGAAAGCACCAAGCTGCAACCGGGGGAAATCGGATGGATTCAAGAACAAGATGCCATTTCTAAAGTAGTATCTAACCTATCCTTAAACCCAATTCAAAAGGGGAAATGTGTTGATTCTGAATCAAATCCTAATGCTAATTAAACTGTTAATGCTTGAGTATATTTATCTAAATTGATAGAGTTTAGTAGAAACAAAAATGCAGATTTCTCAACAAAACTAAGATTAATATCATGTCCGGTCTAGTGATCGCGATTTTTGTAGGGACCCGTGACCCAAAAGTACCTGGCAATAATTAACAATCTCAAAAACCCGCCCCGACCGGGACATTATGGTTAATCAATCGGACATGATATAACTGATACCATCGGTGGTCAAGTAGCTGGCATAATTTTAGATTTGAGATGGGAAATTATTAAATTACCAATCTCAAATCTAACAAGGTTTCAAAATTGCTAACCTAATTTGTTAGATACTTCTGCCAGTTTAGTCACCATTTGGGATACGGCTTTGTCAACTGCCGCGCTCAAAAGTGAGTCTTCATTGCTGCTGCCAGAATTGCTGCTGATACCTCTGACAGAAATATTAGAATCGCTTTGATCTGCTTCTCCTACTGCTTTGGCTGTGGCAAGAATATCTCCCGAAGCTGTACCGATTAACCGCACATCTATTTGAACGGTAGCTTTGGTTTTTTGTGAACCCGCGCCGATTCCCATGAAACTGCCGCCGCCGGATTGTTTGTCGATATTAAACTTGGTAATGGTGCCGATGAGCACGGCGTCAACTCCTAATTGTTTGCCAATTTCGGCTGCTGTGCCAGCATCCATCGCACCGCTGCGATTTTGCTGTTTGAGCACTTGTTCGAGTTTGCTGCGATCGACTACTGTATAAGTGCCGTTGTTGACGAGTTCGTTGATTAGCAGTTCGCTGATGCCTTTGGCGGCGCCGACTCCCCTGTAGGAAGTGTAATAGCTGTTGGTGGGGCCGTAGTCGAAGTCCATGACGACTAGGCGCTTTTTGGCAGTTGCTTGGGCGAGTTGGGTTGCGGGTTCGGTGGTGGCTGGTGTGGCGATCGCATTTACTGAAACGCCTGCTAGCATTAGAGTAGCGAGGGAAATGCTGGTTAAGCGAGATATAGTGGTTGTTTTCATAAAGCTTACCTCACAGTTGTTTTGTGCCGACTCTAGGATACTTTACGGAACAGCCCGATGTCAGGGTTGGGGGGTGAGGAGGTTGGAATTGGGGGGCTTGAGTGTGTTTGGACTTTCAACAGGCTTAATTTTGGTTAATTAACCGCAGAGGACGCAGAGGACACTGAGAAAGAAAGGAAGAGTTTAATCAAGCTTTCAATCCTTTATAGGGATTTAGGGGTTTTCATGTCAATAAATTTAATATCTCTGTACTTTAACGGTGGCCACAACCGCACAGCCATCCAAAATTCCTCTTACGCCCCAGCTTCCATAAAACTCATCAACCAATTAGCCATCGTCGCCCTGCGAGTCTGTCTGGGCCCGAATTCCCCAATTTTATAGCCTTTAAAGCCCAGTTTTTCCTTCAGCAACTGCTTGTTTTCTGGAGGAGTCGATCGAGTCAATTTCACCGTCGCCGGCCTAGAATCGATAAAATCCGGCGGTTCCGGGTACTCTTGCCGCCACTCGGCTGCAACACCTGCACTGTTCCACTTGCCAGTCTCGGCATCCCAGCGGTAGCCCAGATATTGCCAAACTAATCGGTTGACAGCAGCATCGTCGATTTCTTCGTTGAGAATAGCCCAAATAGTTTCGTTATTCAGCGGTGGTAATTCAGACATAAGCGCGATCGAATCGGAAATAAAAAAAGTTTAACTCACATTAGATAACATGATCAGGAACGGGCTGTCCGGCCCGTTCCACAAAACATCATAGGAATTTGTTTGTGGGGTGGATACGCGAGCCCGCCCACAATGCCACCCCCAAAAAAATTAATTATTCAAAATTCCGTCTTTCTCGGCCATAGACAGCATTAAGTCAATCACGCGGCTAGAATAACCCCACTCGTTGTCGTACCAGGAAACAACTTTGAAAAACTTAGAATTCAGTTCAATTCCCGCACCTGCATCGAAAATGCTCGATCGCGCGTCGCCCTTAAAATCTGTCGAAACAACTGCATCCTCAGTATATCCAAGAATGTTTTTGAGTTCGCCCTCTGAAGCTTTTTTCATTGCCTCGCAAATTTCTTTATAGCTAGTTTCCTTCGCCGTTTTGAAAGTAAGGTCAACTACAGACACGTCGGGAGTTGGCACGCGCAAAGCCATTCCAGTCAATTTTCCTTTCAATTCTGGCAACACCAAAGTAACAGCTTTCGCTGCACCGGTCGAAGATGGAATAATATTTTGAGCCGCACCGCGTCCTCCCCGCCAATCTTTTTGGCTGGGGCCATCTACAGTTGGTTGAGTAGCTGTCATTGCGTGAACTGTCGTCATTAAACCTTCTTCCAAACCGAAGTTATCGTTGATAACTTTGGCAATTGGTGCTAAACAATTCGTCGTACAGCTAGCATTAGAAACAACAGTATCTGTGGCTGGGTCAAATTTATGGTGGTTGACGCCTACTAGAAAAGTTGGAACTTTTTCCGGGTCTTTTGTCGGTGCTGAAAGTATTACTCGTTTTGCTCCCGCCGTCAAGTGTTTTGATCCGCCTTCAAAATCTGTAAACAATCCGGTAGATTCTACAACATAATCTGCGCCGGATTTACCCCAGGGCAATTCGGCAGGATTTCTAATTGCTGTGCAGGGGATAAAATTTCCGTCAACGACAATCCCGTCGGGTTTGCTTTCAACTTCGCCGTCGTAAATGCCGTGGGTGGAGTCGTATTTGAAAAGATAAGCCAGGTTTTCTGGCGAAACTAAGTCGTTAATGCCGACAAATTCGATGTTGGGGTTTTTGATGCCGGCACGCATGACTAGCCGTCCGATGCGACCAAATCCGTTGATGCCGACTTTTAATGCAGCCATGTTTAAACTCCTATTGAAAATATCGTTAGTCGATCGGGCGTTAGCGAAGCCCTCGCAGAGGATCGCCTGTTGTGGCTTAGAATTTACCACGCTCACTGATTTTTGCAACTGATTCTTTTCTATCTCTTAAGAATTCTGAATTATCCCCCGGCTGGGAAGGGCAATTCATCCTGAAATAACCGCTGACTAATGGCTAATGGCTGATTTAAGTCAAATTGTAAAAGTGCTATAATAGACAGAAATTATTTTCAAAATCGCTTTTTCAAAATCAGTCTAAAGTAATAATAAAAAACTTATTCAAAAGGCGAAACGGATTGGCATTCTCACCAGTGGCGATTGTCGGAACCAAAGCCTAGGATTAAAGTCGCAGATACGCGCAAGGACACAGCAATGCCGTGGCCCTAGACATAGGGCATACAATCTATAGCAATCTTTGCAGGAGTCGTAATTTTTTTACCCCACCCAAACCCTCCCCGAACTCGCGGGGAGGGAGTAAGCAATTTACAAATGATTTAGGATTGCTATAGGTGCAGCTCAAATTTTCCGAATTGGTATAATCACCAATCACTAATAACTAATGACTACCCGACGCACCTAGTAATTAGCAATTCCACCGCATCTGAAATAAAACACGACCCACCAAATTTATTGAGTACGGGTCTAATGTTTTCTGCAACTGCTGAAACTTGAGCTGGTGAACAAAAAGCAAGCACATAAATGTTATCCAGCGCCGTCATTGATGAATCACGGGAAACGTGATCCCTAGTGCTTTTTCCAGCGACATCACGGATCACCGAATAACCGGGTACGCCAGCTTTGTCTAAACCGTCTAAAATCTTGCCGAGTTCTACTGAGTGGGCTATGATTTCTACTCTTTTGACTGACTCCATCATCTCACCTCCAAAACATATTGATTCCGTATAGATACAGGGGAATGCCTACAATGATATTAAATGGAAATGTCACTGCTAAGGCCGTTGAAATGTAAAGACTTGGATTCGCTTCGGGAACAGTTAGGCGCATGGCTGCTGGTACTGCTATATAAGAAGCACTCGCGCACAATACGGCAAACAGCAAAGTATCTCCCTGCGGCATTCCGATTAATTTGGCTATTACCAAAGCAATTACTGCGTTGACTATGGGAATTAGGATTGCAAAGCCAATCAGAAAAATTCCTGCTTCTTGCAAATCTTTAATTCTGCTAGCAGCAACCAGCCCCATGTCTAGTAAGAAAAAAGTCAGAACTCCGTAAAACAAGTCTTGAGTAAACGGGCTCATAACTTCCCAACCATGCTCTCCTGTCAGTACGCCCATAATTAGGCTGCCAATCAGCAGAAAAACTGAACTGTTTAGGAATGCTTCTTGCAACACTTCTGGCCAAACTATTTCGCGTTTTCCTTCTTCCCCGCCAAATACACTGACTAGAATGAGACCTACTATAATTGCCGGGGATTCCATTAATGCTAGCGCGGCTACCATGTAACCGTCAAAGTCGATCCCCTGTGCTGTGAGGAAGGAGGTTGCGGTAATAAATGTGACGGCGCTGATGGAACCGTAGGTGGCTGCGATCGCGGCAGCATTGTAGGAGTCAAGTTTGATTCTCAGTATGAAAAAAGTATAAACTGGTACTAGCATTGACATCAGCATCGCTGCCAAAATTGTCAGGGCGATTTGCTGGTCAATTCCGCTTTTGGACAGTTCGACGCCACCTTTAAATCCGATCGCAAACAGCAGGTACAGCGAAAACAGTTTAGGGATGGGCGCTGGAATTTCTAAATCAGATTTGAGAAAAATGGCCAGCATTCCCATGAAAAAAGCTAATATTGGGGGATTTAAGATATTTGACGATACTAAACTCAAATCCACGATCGGTCACTCCCATTTGTTGCGTTTTTAATATTACTTCCCCAGTAATTGTTGCACGAGAATGGATCAATAGACCGATCAAACTTTTGACTCAGAAGCTCGATCGGGCTAAATACCCCCAAATACGGCAAAGGCGCACAGTACGCACCCTACAACGAATGTGTGCACTGTGCACCCGCAGGCTAAGTTATTGTTGTTTAACTAAGCAACTGACAAATAAGAGTCTAGGGCTTCGGAACCACCGATCAACTTGCCGTCGATAAATACTTGCGGCACAGTTGTAGCCCCAGTCACAGCCCGGAGCGATCGAGTTGTGATATCTCGACCCAAGACGATTTCTTCATAATCCAAGCCCTTCTGACTCAGCATTGCCTTAGCCTTAGCGCAGAAGGGACAGCCCATTTTTGTAAACAGCGAAACTACCTTCGGCTTGGTTGCTGCGGAGTTGATGTAGTTGAGCATCGTCTCGGCATCGGACACTTTGAAAGGGTCGCCCGGTTCATCAGGCTCAATAAACATTTTTTCAACCAAGCCATCTTTTACCAGCATCGAATAACGCCAAGACCGCTTGCCAAAGCCTAAATCTGTTTTGTCTACCAGCATTCCCATGCCTTCGGTAAATTCGCCGTTACCGTCGGGAATTAATGTCACATTGTCTGCTTCTTGGTCTTTGGCCCACTCGTTCATCACAAAGGTGTCATTGACGGAAATGCAAACGATTTCATCTACGCCGTTTTCTTTGAAAACTTTCGCCAATTCGTTGTAACCGGGGAGGTGCGTTGACGAACAAGTGGGAGTAAAAGCTCCAGGCAGCGAGAACACTGCTACGGTTTTGCCTGCAAATATATCATCGGTGGTGACATCGACCCACTCGTTGTCTTTGCGAGTGCGAAAGGTGACTTTGGGTACTCTTTGACCTTCTTGGTTCGTCAGCATGATTTTAAATTTTTGGGTACTTGGGTTCAATTCCTTTGCTTATTATAGCGTACTCATAACGAGTATGACTTGTCAAGGCTAGGCGGGTTTTTTCTCGGACTTGGGCGCGCGCGAGCTCAGTTCATTGTCTTTGCGACAGCTAGCAGATTTAAAACTTGCTGTTTAAGTAGGTCGGCAATTCTGTCTCCATTCCTTTGCTGCTGCTAACGGGTGAGGATTTTTTACACATTCTGTCAATATATCGATATCAATTCCCGGTAGCAATTCGCTTTGTGTGATTAATTCATAACCGCAGTTTGGCACGAATTCAACCGGGATTTCTTCTCGCAAATGGTAGATAGAAAATCTGTTATTTCGCCAGAAGCAAACCTCTCGCACATTCAACCTTCTATACAGTTCTAGTTTATTGATGCTGCCACTGGTAATAATCACTTCAATTACCAAATCGGGAAATTCTTTATCTGTGCCAATACAGTAAGCTTCATCTGGTTCCGTACCGCCACGTTTTTCCTCTTGTCGCAGAGTTGTAGACCCAAAAGGGAAATATTCGATGTCAGCTTCTACAAAATAAATAAGCAGCAGATCTCCAATGCGAGTTTTTCTACTTTCATGGCGGCGAGAAGGCGACATAATTTCCAAAACTCAATCTAAATAAGTAACTCGATATCCTGCCGCATCTCCAATCCGATTCAGCAGTGTCTCGTATTGTTCCCAGTTGGCGGTATCGGTAATGTAGCGATCTTCAGGATCTTGGCGTTGGAATGCTTGTTCCTTAAGTAGCGTATCTAGCTCGCTCGTCAGCATCGGTATTACCTCCTTACAAGTTGTTCTAATCTTAGCTCAACTTTATTCCCAATCAAACTGCCTCCCCAAATATTCCTCTAATTCCTGATTGTAAGGTCGGAAATAATCGCTTAACCTGTCGCGAACCGATTCATTTACTCGCTGGTAAGAACCGGGATTAGCATTTTGGTACTCAGACAATTGATATTCCGGCAAATCTAAGAATTCTAAAACTTGCTTGACTGTTGTCGCTGCATCTGCATAAAAATCTTCGCTTTTCAAAATTAGCAACTGTTCTGTAGGAAAGAAAGTCCGCCAGTTTTTAATAAATTCTATGTACCTACCGCGAGCTAAATAATTGCCCGGTTCCTCGCCGATGATGTATTCGGGATTTTGATTCAACCGTTCAATTTCATCGCTAATTGCTTGATCGAGCGATCGCGCTTCCCAGTTTAAGTCAGTCAAGCGGTAAAATTGAGAAATCGCCCGATCGACCGGATTTCGCAAAAGTACAATCAGTTTCGCCTCTGAAAACAGGCTGTAGAGACGTTCCGGTGCTTCCCGATAGTCAAAATAGCTTGGACTTGCTTCGCCAGTTACAAATTGCTCTCCCTGCAGCATTGGCGGAAAATGAGCCAAATACCAATCAAGACCTCTGTCAAAGTGCCACGAAAAAAAATCCATCTCCTTTTTAATCGGAGTCAAAATTTGCGGGTGTTGCGCTAAATAAGTATAAAGAGAAGTTGTGCCGCACCGCTGAGAACCAATAATTATAAATTTAGGAACTTTGACGGCTTTTAAGTTCCAATTTTGTAGAACAGGCAAGATGCCTGTATCTGCTTGTAGAACAGGCATATTGCCTGTTCTATTACTTATAATAGATGCAAAACTTTGTTTAAAACTGACAGTTCGATAAAAATCAATCGCCTCGGCAATTTTACCTTGCCTCGTCAAAGCTTCCCCCAAATTCAGATAAGGCCAAAAAGCCTCCGGTTTAGCTGCAACAACTTCGCGGCACAAGTTCTCAACTTCATATAGCTTATTTTGCCTAACAAAAACTTCCCACAAATTGTAATAAAACCACCAAGGAATATCGGGATTTATTTCTATAGCTTGCAAAAATGCCGCCGCCGCTTCCTCCCAATATTTTTGGTGGCTCAGAACAGCACCTAAATTGTAATAAGACCAGCAATCATCGGGTTTCTGGGCTACCCTTGCGCGAGATGAGGCTAATGCGCGAGCGCATTTTTCTTGCTGCTGCAACAAGTCCTCTAATTTCGCTGATATTTCTTCACAACTCGGCATCCTTGTCAATAACAATTTGTAAATAATAATTGCGCTTTTTGGGCGATCGTACTTGGCTAAATTCTCTCCTAACTTCAAATAAAACTCCCAATTTTCCGGTGTAATTTGCAATTGATATTGTTCTAACACCAACTTTAAATCAGACTCTGTTTGCCCGAGAGCATATCCCAACTTCTCGTAAATTCCCGGCAAATCTCCATCAATTTCAATAGCTTTTAAATACGTAGCAATAGCTTCATCCCACAGTTTTAGTTTAGTTAAAGCGTCGCCTAAATTGCAAAAAGACCAAACAAAATTTGAGTTGAGTGCAATCTCGCAGCGGTAAGCAACAGTAGCTTCTTCCCATCCCTGAAGTTTTAGCAAAGCATCGCCCAAATTGTGATAAGACCACGAAAAATCGGGATTTAACTCAACAGCTTTTTTGTACGCAACGACAGCTTCCTCGCATTTTTCAAGTTTCAGCAAAACATCGCCCAAACTGTGATAAGACCAAGAAAAATTAGGATTTAATTCAATAGCTTTTTTGTATGCAGCAACAGCCTCATCAAGCCGACCGCATTCTTGCAGGGAATTTCCCAAATCGTGGTAGTCATTATCCATGCAAAACTCCTGCCATAGCCAGTAATTTTTCCAGCGAACTCAAATCCAACTGCATATCTTTATGTAAAGGTCTGGTCGGAGTTCCATCATCAACCAAATCACCAATTAAATAGTAATGTTCCAAACCGCACAAATTGCTAATCATCCAATAACAATGCGGAACGTAAAGGGGAGAAAAAATCTCAATTACCTTAGTTCCCGGACTGCAAAAAACTAAATTAGTCAATCCCCCTCCGTGAGGTGCGACAACTACTTTAGCAGCAGCCAAACACGATGCTTGTTCCGCTATGGACATCGTTTCCAGCTTCACACTGCGGAACCCAAATTTTTCTAAATATTTAATTACCTCTTCATCGTTGACTATTTGCCGATAAGATGCTTTTTGGCGGCTGATATAAATTCGCTCTGAATAGTCTGTATTGCGAGGCTGTTGTTCATTTGAAAATGTCTGTTTCAGATATTCACACTTCCATTTTGAAACCGCCCCAGATCCGTTATAAGATATTGAAGGAACTATTAATTTATCTGCTGTAATATGTAAATTGCAGCGACTTTCTAAAAGTTTCTCTTGAGGAATTCCTAAAATCTTTAAAGTTTCTGCTTGATAGGAAGAATCCGAGGCATTGACAACAAACTTATCTATAGTTTCTATCAATCCGCTACGCTGCAAAAGGTCAAATCGCGTAATCACATCAAACATCCAATGAAAATAAGCGGCTCCACCCCAGCGAGCAGATAAAAAAGCCACATTTCCATCGACGTGTTCAGCGGGAGTCAATTTGTCGGAAGTGATTACCAATTCAGAACAGCCCATTGAAATATCAGCAACAAGTTTATTGTTTGAAGTAATCACGGCGGTAGTCACAACATCTGCCCAAGCTCGTCCGTTTGGCAATACGGCAACAAAAGCTTTTCTGGAATGACTTTGATGTTCCCAAAATCTGCGGCTGCTGTCGATTGTTTTGGAATCAGATAAATTGATTTGACTCGCAGGATGGATGTCAATGCAGGTGAGGTGCGGATTGGATTCTGCTACAACGGTCAAATCTTCTGTAAACCCACAGTATTTTTCGAGAATACTTAAGGGTAAATTTTGATTACTGCATTTTGCCCGATCGCTCTCATCGACTTCTCCTTGTTGTTCCAGAGCATAACCTATATTATCGTATGCTTCAAACAAATCGGGTTTAATTTGCAGGGCTTGAACTAAATTAGTGATTGCAGGTTCCCACTGCTGTTTTGCAATTAAACTCAAACCCAATCCTTCGTAACACCAGCAGGATTTTGGATCGAGATTGATACCTTTTTCATAAATGGCGATCGCCCTTTCCAATTCTCCTTGATTCCGCAGTGCATCACCCAACTTTTTGTACAGCCAACTATGCTCAGCTTCTAGCTCAATAGCACGATTAAAAGCCCCTGCTGCTTCGGGCCAATTTTCTTGTAATTCCAGAACTTCTCCCAAAGCATTGTACAGCCAACAATCATCAGAATTTAATTCAATAGCTTTGCGGTAAGCCACCGCCGCTTCTTCCCAATGTTCCAGTGCAATCAAAGCCTTACCTAATCTATCGTAAGACCAACAAAAACCGGGATTCAGTTCAACTAATTTGCGGTAAGCAACAGCAGCTTCCTCCCACTCAGAAAGCTCCATCAGCGCATCGCCTAAATTGTTGTAAGTCCAACAAAAATCGGGATTTAACTCAATAGCTTTGCGGTAAGCAGCAGCGGCGTCGCCCTGTTCCTCAATCGCCTGCAAAGTTTCCCCCAAAAAGTGGTAAGCCCAACTAAAATTAGGGTTTAGTGCGATCGCCCGTTGGTAAGCTGCCCGAGCTTCCTCAAACAGTTCTTTCTCTTGTAGAGTTTTACCCAACTTGTGGTAAGTTAAGTAGTTCCCCGACTTAATTTTAATAGCTGTTTGATAGCGGGCGATCGCCTCATCCAAATAACCCGCATTTGCTGCAATATCCCCCAACTTTTCCCAACCCAGAGACAACAGAGTTTGCTCTTCGCCCAAACTTTGATGGCCGATTTTTTTAACAATCAGTTGATAGCCTTTATGTACTACTTCTAACTGACTTGCAAACATCTCCAAAAAAATATCTATCCCTATTTTAGTATCTTGCTCCGGGCTGTCGGGAAAGGTAAACTCGTAATCGTCAAAAATCATCAATCCCCCAACTTTCACCAACCTCCAAGATAAAATCGCATCTTGCAGAGCACTGGTGGGTTTGTGACAGCCGTCAACGTAAGCAACATCGTAATATTCCGAAGTCAAATTAATTAACAAATCTTGAGAGTAACCTTCTAATTCAATTACCCGATCTGCTGCTCCCGTTTTAACAATATTGCCCTTAAAATGTTGTTGAAAAAACAAATCAATACAAGTAATCTTTGCCGTCGGATGAGTTAAAATATTATCCAGCAGCCAGCAAGCCGACATTCCCTGAAAACTGCCGATTTCCACAACTTGAAAATCTGCAATTCCGGTAAATTCCTGCAAATGCCGTTTCCAAATAGGAATATTGTGGGTAAACCAATCTTGGGTAAATTGATAATCTTTCGCCGCACACTCAGCCCAACCCCTCAATTCGGCCGCTTTTTGGTGGCAAATAATTGCTTCTTCTAATTCCCCTAATTGGGGTAAAATATTTCCTAAATCGTTGTAAGGCTTAGAATTGCTCGGATCGATTTCAATTTGGTGGCGGTAAGTGGCAATTTGTGCGTATAACTCCTGTTGTTTCGCCCGAACATCATTCAGTTGGGCGACAACTTCCGCAGCATTGGGTTCAATTTGCAGTGCCATGCTATAAAATACGATCGCACCTTCCAACTGCTTCTGTTTCGCTAAACTATTGCCTAAATTTATATAAAACTCCGCTCCATCTAACTCAATTCCCAGCAAGTTGTGGTAAATTTTCCCGCTTGCAAGTACCTCTACACCTTGACAATAAGTTTCGATTGTGCTGTCTAAACCCGATTCGCTGCGCTTCCGTAAAACATATCCCAACCTCTGATTGATGCCCGTTAAATTCGGCTCAATCTGAACCGCGTGCAAGTAAGCGCTAACAGCTTCATCCCAGGATTGTTCGCAGGTTAAGGCAATTCCCAAATTACAATAAAACCAAGGAATATTGGGATTTATTGCAATAGCTTTGCGGTAGCAACTAATAGCTTCGGGCCACAGTTGTTTTTGAGCCAAAGCTTCCCCTAAATAATTGTAGGCCCAGTAGGAATTATCATTAATTTCAAGAGCCTGACGGTAACATTTAATAGCTTCATCCAACTCACGCTTCTGCACCAAAACATTGCCCAAACCAAGGTAAGCACGAGCGTAGTTGGGATTGAGTTCGAGGCTTTTGCGGTAACAGGCGATCGCCCGATTTAATTCTCCTCGCTCCGCCCAAGTTTTACCCAAACTGTGGTAAGATTCAAACGAATTTGGATTGATGGCAATGGCCTGTCGGTAATTGGCGATCGCCTCATCCCACCGTTTCTCCCCGACCAGCATTTCCCCCAAATTGTGATAAGCTGTTGCCAGTTGCGGGTTTAACTTAATTGCCCGCGAATAACATTCAAGAGCGCGATCGAACTTCCCCAATTCAACTAAACTATTTCCTAGAGTGACGTGCTCGTCAGCAGTTGCCCAATTCGGATCGATATTAAAAGCTTGATACCAGCACTCTGCCGCCTCTTCTGGCTTCTCTAACTGCGTCCAAATTCTCGCCAACTGCCGATAAGCTGCAGCAAAATTAGGCGCTAGCGAAATCGCTTTTTCACAATTGGCGATCGCCTTTTCCCACAGTTTTTCTTGAGAATACAAAATGCCGAGATTAGCATAAACTTCCGGCAAATTTGGATTGCGATCGATCGCCCTTTCATACCAATGCTTAGCTTGCTCGATTTCACCTCGAACCTGCATCACCTTTCCCAGCGTCTGACAAGCTGCCGCCAAATTCGGTTCAATTTTCAACGCTGACTCGCAAGCAGCAACTGCCTCATTCAACTTTCCTTCGGCTAAATAAACTTCTGCTTGCCGACTCAAATCAACCGCTGCCTTTTCCATCTTCTCAATCGAGGGCATAATTAAACTTTCTCCAGACACCAACTAACCCAAACCCACCACTTCAACCATCCTTTTCAGCGAACTCAAGTTCACTAAAATATCCTCAGTCAGCGAATTCTGATACATCAACTGTCTAATAGGATAGCATTCAAAAGCCTCGCCCGTTAAAAAGTAATGTTCCAACTGCAAATATTGACTGATTCCCCAGTAATAATGGCTGATATAGTGAGGCGACACCAACTCAATTACTTTAGTTCCCTGGCGACAAAAAATCGTATTTGTCAAGCCGCTGCCGTGGGCTGCAACTATTACCTCAGCGTGGTAAAAATGAGCAATTTGCTCTGCCAAAGACAAAGACTCAGGTAAAATAGAAACAAAGCCAAATTTCTCCAAAACCTCAACCACATATTCCTCGTTCAAGACTCGTCGGTATCTTGCTTTGCTGCGGCTGATATAAATGCGTTTTGGATAGCTCGAACTAGGTACAATTCCCTTGAGAAACTCGCGCCTCAAAAAATCCATCGCCCACCCAGAAGGCCAGCCCAAATATCCCGCAAAAGACGGTACAATTAACTCTGTTGCTTGAATATGAGGCAAGCGATCGCTCTCCAAGACTTTTTCTTCGGGAATGCCCAGAATTCTCAAACTTTCCCGCTGAAATTGGTGCTGACAACTATTCACCAAAAACCAATCAATTTCCGCAAAATTCCTACCGCTATGCCGCAGCAATTCTATCCTCGGCAAAACATCAACCATCCAGTGAAAATAGACATTTCCCGACAAACCAGAAAGCACCGCCACGCTGCCGTCAATTTGCTTTAAACCTGGAAAGGATTCTAACTGAAAAACGCTGTGTTTTCTAACATCATGCTTTTCGCATCCCGGCAAAAACCCCGGATAGTCTCTCGACACATCAGCCAATAAATAATTGTCAGGAGTAATTACAGCGATCGCCTTACAAATCAGCCAATAATTTTCCTGTGGAACAATCCAAACTCGCCCGTTGGGAATTGCTGCCACAAAAGTCTTGGGCGCCTCCACAGGTATCGGTTGCGAGTTGGACAAACGGCAAATTCCCCAACCCAAATGCACCGGATCGAACCACTTAGAAAGTCGCTGCAAACACAGCCCGCAAGTTAACCCGGCACAATCGGAATTCGCCAATTTGGAATTAGCGATCGCAAATTGGGAATTCGGAATATTTTCTGCACTTGCTTCTGGTGCCGATTTCCAAAATATTTCCACATAATTATCAGCATCCAGCTTAGCATTAACTAGCCAATCCCAACTCGCTAAATAAATACCGTGAGGAGGTTTTAGAGAGGTGTTATCTGGCAAGATAAAACTCTTTGTTTTCCATTCTTTCTGCTCCCCATACCCGTGTAATTGCAGCTCTAAAACTTTTTGATAATAATCAATCGCCCGTTCCCAGCGCCCCTGTTTTTCCAGCAGTTTTGCCAACTCAAAATAAACCTGCGGTAAAGCAGGTTGAATCGTCAAAGCTATGCGGTAAACTGCAATTGCTGCGCCCAAGCGCTGTTGCTGGGCTAAGGAATTTCCCACCCGCCAGTAAAGCTCTGCATTTTTGGGCTGAATTTGCAAAGCTTTTTGATAATAAGTGGTGGCAGATTCGTGCCCGCCGTACTCTGTTAAGGCATTTCCCAAATGCAAGTAAATTTCGGCTAAATTATCGCAAATTTTAGCAATTGGTAATTGGGCATTGGGCATTGGGCATTGGGCATTGGGAAGAGTTTCTTTTTCATCCTTCTTCCCTCTTCCTTCTTCCTTCTTCCTTCCCATCAATGCTGTGAGAAATCGATCGCACGCAGCGATCGCCCTTGACAATTCATCATCTTCTACCGCCGCAACTCTGCGCCTGTCTCCTAAGCGGCAGTAAGCCTCAACAAAATCAGGCTTCAGAGCTATTGCCCGCTCAAAATAAGGCATGGCTTCAGCAATTTTGCCCAAAACCATCAAAGAAAACCCAGCGTCTGTATAGCCCGAAATATAGTCGGAATTGATCTCGATCGCGCGATCAAAACAAGCAACCGCAGCCGAATGTTCCCCCTGTAATTGCCACGCTTTCCCCAGATTGTAATGAGCCAAAACCATGTCCGGCTCCAACTCAATAGCGGTGAGGTAAGATGCGATCGCCCGATCGGGATTTTTGTCCAGCAAGGCTTGACCCAAATTATTGTGCAGCGTCGCCCAATCCGGCTTAATCTCCATCGCCCGCTGGTAAACCTCGATCGCCTCAGCAGCCCGATCGTCCTTTAGCAAAATCACACCCAGATTGGTGTAAGCTTCCACGTAATCCGGCTTTAAAGCAATCACCTGTCGGTAGGTATCCATTGCCGCTGCGAGCTGACTATTTTCATCTAAAACCACAGCCAGATTGTATAAAGCATCGAGATAATCCGGTTTTTTGGCGATCGCATTTCGGTAACAGTCGATCGCCCCCAACAAATTACCCTGCTTGTGAAAAACATTTCCCAAGTTATAATGAACTTCCGCCCAATCTGGTTTCAAATCCAGAGCTTGTCGGTAGTGAAAAACCGCCTCATCCAGCCACGCATAGTCGCTGTAAAGTTGACCCAAATAAGCATGAGCCAGAAAAAACTGGGGCGAAATCTCCAAAGCTTGCACAAAAGCGTCTCTTGCCGCCGTCGGATCGCCTTGAGCGTCGAGAATTTCGCCTAAAGTCGTGTAAGCCGAGGGCGAAAATGGTTGAAGTTCGATCACCTTTTTGCAAAACTCGATCGCCTCAGTTAACTTCCCCCGGTTCAAATAAATTTGGGCTTGCCGGATATATTCTTCAGTGCTCATTGCTAGCCAGCAGTTGCGATTTCTTTACCGCTTCAGTAAAACCTAGAAATTGTAATTTAAAAACTTTGTATTTATATTTTGCCCGATCGGGCGATCGATTAATTTTATCAATAACTGTCGATCGACTTTTTTTTAACTGCCCCTGTTTCATTTCCTGCATTTAAGATTTCAACCTCACTCCGCTGGTAGCAGAGTGAGGTTGAAATCCTTTAAAACTACCGGCTTTGTGAGAACAGCCCCGAATCTTATCCGGTGCTGCCCCACAACAGCCAGTTGTTTTAGAACAACTCGAAGTTGTTCGAGGTAATTGTCAGGCCAGGCTGCAACTGAGCAATAGTTAGCACTCCGCTGGCGCCGTTGAAGTACAACGCACCGCTTGTTGGGTCGTAGACCAACTTGTTGGTCGTGGTTGCTCCTGGAGTAGCTGCGTTGAAATTAGAAACGACGACAAACTCGCTTGCCTCGAAGCTGCTACCCAAATTAGCGAACACACCGCCCTGCTTCAAGCGGATCTTATCTTCGCCTGGGGTAAAGTCAGTGATCGTGTCTACGCCATAATCGCCACCACTGGAGAAGAAGTAGAACGTATCGCTACCAGCACCGCCGATCAGGACATCGCTGCCTCTGTCGCCAGAGATAAAGTCATTGCCACCGCCACCATTGACAGTATCGTTGTCTTTACCGCCGTATACAGTGTCGTTGCCGTCGCCGCCGTCGACAATATCGTTGCCTTGGCCGCCAAAGACTGTATCGCTGCCACTTCCGCCAAGTACGGTATCGTTGCCTCTGTCCCCAGAAACCAAGTCATTGCCGTCACCGCCATCAACGAGGTCATCCCCTTTACCAGCAAAGATCCGGTCGTCGCCGGTGCCCCCAGCGACCACATCGGCGCCGCTGCCTGAAAAGATATTATCGTTGCCGTCGCCGCCACCGATACTGTCATTTCCGCCTCCGGTAATAATCAGGTCGTTGCCACCGCCACCAGCGACGACATCTGCGCCCCCAAAAGTCAGGATAATATCGCTACCATCGCTGCCGTTCAACCTGTTGGCGCCAGTGATGCCGATAACGGTTGAGCCACCGCCACCACCACCTGGTAATGAACTTGCTGGTTGTGTTGGATTTGTTACCTGTGTCATTTACACTCCTCCTAAAAGATCAATCATTTTTCTACAATACACTTTTCCCTCCAAAGGGATTCAATAAATGAAACCGGACATCGGTTGAGACCCTAATTTACCCGGCTGCTATAAGCTGTCATGTAATTTAAATTGTCAGCAGCGAGCCTCGGAGCGCGAGTTGAATCCTGTATTCGTTGAGCAGCAAATCTCGGTTGTTTCCTGCTTTTGACTCTCGACTCCACCACTGCCTCCTCTAACACGAAAATATTCCAGTTAAACGTTTGCGAGTTTACCATAATGACCATCGATATGGCTAGTCATTATTCAAACAATACCCGGAAGATACACAGAGACCATTTTTAATGGGAGTATGCTCTCAAGATTGAGAAGTTGCACCGGGCCCGCGGGCACTGTCGATCGCCGGAGAGTTCGATCGCCCGCAATGGGGCTGGAACTAAGCTGCGATTTCTTTTAAGTACACTGTAGTTGACCAGACTTTAGATTTTCCCCAAGAGTTCCCCACAAATCAAAATTTTTTAACTGGCTTTCACAGCAAGCCGACGCACGCTGGAGGTCGTATTTAATCAAAAGTGCATCCCAACACAGTCCTGGAGAGGCTTTTGAGCCTCATCACCTGGATGTTTCCAGCCAAATCCGTCACTATCAACGCAGAATTTTGGCTAAAAAACCCTGTTTTTAAACCACAATCCGTCATTTCAACCATGATCCACATCCATCCGGATCATCATACAATGCAGCGATCGTCTTTTGGTGAAGTTGGGACGAACGGTGGGTCGGTAGATTTGTGACGGTACTGTCACTAGATTTTAAATTTTAGATTTTAGATTTAGTCCACAGATGAATCGCAGTTATGGGTTGGCACAATTATAGTTATGGATAATTTACCTGTTCATAATGCTGAAGCCGTCAATTTTTGATGCTATCTATCGGCTCCCCAGTAAAATTATTACCTCGATACTCGCCGGATTTATCTCCCATCTAGTTATAGTGGGCAAAAATCAAAGCGATTTTCCGCCCTGAAGCGTATCCACCTTCAAATGTTCTTGATGAAGCGATTACTAAAGCTATTAATGCTTTTAGTGATGAAAATGCTTGGCCATCCTTTCATCACTCTGGTCTTTTTTGATAACCCATTAAACAGTTAATTTTTGTGTTACATTCGATCGGGAGCATCTCATATTTGTAAAAACACTTCTTCTGGCTCCTTATTTCTTCCTATTTCCTCCTGCCTCCTGCCTTCTGCCTCCCAACTCCAATTTATAGCTTGGCTGCAAAAGTGAGATGCTCCCTATTCTAGGGCTAATAAGTAGTTAGACAGAATTAATTACACAAATACATAGTAGAATGATATTCCAGGCAAAATTATGAGTTAATTAGAAT